>CAYTIP010000090.1:0-4059 GCA_964437805.1 uncultured Gammaproteobacteria bacterium
TGTGAACGATGCCTGCCATATCGCCCCTATTGTACCAGATCGCGGATTTCACCGTCATTCGGATCGACGGTTTCCAGATACCGGTTGAGTATGGCATTTGCTTCTTCGTTTTTTCCCAGTTCCCTGAGAAGGACGGCGTATCCCATATATCCTTCCTTGTAGTTGGGTTTGAGTCGGATCGCTTCCTTCATGAGGGAAACCGACATATCCGATGCTCCGGATTGCCCGTACAGGATTGCGAGATTATAGAAAATTTTCGGATCGGACGGGGACAGGGTTCGGGCTTTTTCCAGTGCGGAAATGGCTTCCGAAAGAAATGCCGGATCGATTTCCGACAGTGCATAGAAGATTTTCGTCCTGGATTTCCAGAAATTTACGTTGTTGGGCGATGCGGCAAGTGCGGTGTTGTTTTCCAGCACGCTGCGGGTTGCCAGTTCTTGGGATACGGTTGCCTGCTGTTCTTTCCACGATGCAAGTGCAAGCGTTGCAAGAACGTTGCCCTGTTCATCGTGGAAGACAGGTTCCCTGGGATTGAGCCGGATCGCGCGGTCCAGCGCCTGGTATGCCTGCGGCAAATACCCGGATCGTGCCAGGTGGTAACCGGAAGCGAATTCCTTATCCGAGAACCAGGTGACACCCGTTGATGCGACAAACAAAATCGTCACGACGACGATCGCAGCAGAGATCAGGCGGCGCTGCAGCGGACTCCAGCGAAGGGAGAAGAGGAAATACCGATCCCGGTGGGTATCCGCATTGGCTCCCGTGCCGGTCAGATCCGAAAGCATGAGGAAGGCTGGATACAGATACAGGACAAGCTGGGTGACGACGACGGAAAAACCGAAGAAATTCGTGATGAGGACCGACAGCCAGCCCGCAAACAGGCCAATGTGCAGGGCATGGCTTTCCAACTGCATCCCGGAATCGTCGGAGGCCGTTGCCGGTTTTTTCTTTCCCTGGCTGACAGGCCGGGCGGCGTCTGTTCGGATGAGGATCGTCCGGAGGAATCCTATGCCCATCGCAAGAAGGAGGAGGATGTAGCTGGTGAGCCCCAGGATGCCGGTGGTTGCCAGGAAATTCAGGTACTCGTTATGGGCTTTATTGTAGAGGAAATCCCACTCCGATGTCAGGTTGTGGGCAACCGGCTTGGATTGGTAAAACGCGAATGCGAATGTTTCCGTTCCCGTACCGATCAGGAAGGTTTTTGTGTTTTGGCGCCAGGCATTCAGCGCTCCCTGCCAGACGTATGTGCGGATTTCCCCGGAATCCGTGACGCCGGATTCGATGAGTGTTGCGCTGGCGGTTGCTTTCGTTGGCGCCGGATCCGCGGCGGCTGGAGACTGTGTTTTCCCCATATGCTGGATCCGTTGTTTCCATCCCTCAACCGTAATCCACCGGTCGACGGACGGGATGTAGGTTCCGTTTACCGCAACAATCAACACAAACATGAGATGCAGGATGAGGCCGGACCGGATCGCTCCCGGCAGAAATCCCTGCATCCGCTTCCGCATAACCAGATAGAGCATGCCCCAGAAACATGCGTCGATGGTGAGAAATGCCATGAGGCCGGAGCGGGATCTGGTCCATAGCAGGGTGAGGAAAAAGAGAACAGACACGCCTCCCCAGATGATCCTTCGTTTGCCGGCGGCAAACAGGGCAAACGCCAGCGGGATGACGGCCAGGAGATATGCGGCAAGCCAGTTTGGTTGTCCCAACGTGGAGAATACCCGGTTCTGCACGTCCTGGACCCAGAGGTGTTTGTCGATGCCAAAATGTTCCAGAACACCGTATATGGCGACTCCGGACGCGGTGATAAGAATCGTGTGGATAAGTCGCATGAACCATGAACGGGCTTCGGTCGTTCCTTCTGGACTGTCGTCCGTCGCCTTCGTGTCCGGGATCAAATTCACGAATGCCCAATAGAGGCTCAGATAGGTGAGTATCGAGAGCATCCCGCCGTTGAACCGGGAATAGTATCCGAGCCAGGACACGTGCCGGTCTATGGAAAACACCGTACTCACCAGTTGGGTTCCCGCAAAGAACAGAAGGGGAATATCCAGTGCTGTGTGGCGAATCCGGATCCGGTCCTGCGAAATCATTCCGATGATCCAGGCACCCAGGATGACGGTCACCAGTCCATAGGTAAGCATCATTTTGTTGTATTCGAACAGCTCATAATTCCATGGCGTGAGGACAAGCGGCACGAGGATAAACAGGAGCAGGAAGGAAACGCGGATGATCCGCGGCCACAGGTGACGGAAGCGATTCATGGGCATAAGTATACCATGCCCGGACAGGAGGGTTGAATTTCCGGTCTAAATATTATAGGATATAGGTTCGTATGTCCAAGGAATCATATTCCGATGTCGAATGGCAGATTCAGCAGGCGATCCAGCAGGCCGAGGCTTCGGCGCGGCGTGCGGAATGGCAGGCAAACCAGGCCGCAAATGAGCTGATGCGCAGAACCCGACAGCAGAGTCGTGCACCGAACCTTACCAGGCCGGAATTTGTGAAAGTCGGTGCATTGGGACTGTTGGGACTGACGTTCGGCGGTGGATTGCTCGCGTGGCTGAAAGAGATGTCCATGGGTGGGATCGTGGAGGAAGTGCCGTTTGAAACCATTACCTGGAACAAAGCTCCCGATGCCCGGACATTCCGGAAAGAGGAATGGCCCAACGTCCGACGGTGGGCACAACCGCTCAATACGGCAATGAACGAACCGGGACCGGACGGCGTATCCCTCGCGGATCTCCTCAAGCGGGAATGGCACGGACTTGAGGTTCCACTTGCACTCGTATGGCTGGAAAGTGTCGGTGATCCTTTGGCCCAGAATAAATATTCCCATGCAACCGGACTCATGCAGGTCATGCCCAGAGATGGAAACGGTGCCAATTACACGACAACCCGGGCGGACGGAACGGTCGTTCCGCTCTTTTCCGACCGGCCGACCAGATTGGAACTCATGGTCCCCTCGACCAATATTGCCTGGGGCACGAGTATCCTCCGGACGTACATCAAAGTATACGGATCGGTGCGCGACGGTTTGAATAATTATTATGGAGGCGGAGGGAACAACGGGTACGGAGATGAAGTCCTGTGGCTGTCCCGATATCTCATAGACTAATCGTTGCCCACAGGCCCATACGCTGTTTTAGTCAAGAATGACCGGTGTTTTGGGTATGCTACAATACTCGGTGTCATGCTTGATTTCTTTTTCGGACTCGTTTCCCATGATTTGGGGATAGATTTAGGAACCGCCAACACGCTCGTATGGGTGCGTGGCAAAGGGATTCTCATCCGCGAACCTTCGGTCGTTGCCCGCCAGAGAAAAACCAAACACATCGTCGCCATCGGAAAAGAAGCCAAACGCATGCTCGGGAAGACACCCGGAACCATCGAGGCCCTCAGGCCGCTCAAGGATGGGGTTATCGCCGATTTCGACGCAACCGCCGCAATGCTTTCGCATTATATCCGGCTCGTACATAACCAACCCAAAAGCAGATTCCTGCCGAACATACCCAAACCGAAAGTCGTCGTGGGAATTCCCTCAGGAGTGACGGAAGTCGAGCGGAGGGCAGTCCAGGAAGCGGCGATCATGGCAGGCGCGCGCGAGGCGTATCTTATCGAAGAGCCCATGGCTGCGGCAATCGGATCGGGACTGGATATCAGCGGAACAAAGGGGCATTTCATTTGCGATATCGGCGGCGGAACGACGGAAATAGCCGTCGTCAATTTAGGAGGCATCGTCGTCAACCGCAGCGTCAGGAAGGCCGGCGACGAAATGGACGAGGCGATCGTCAATTTCATCCGTCTCAAATATTCCCTCCTCATCGGTGACCAGACCGCTGAGGAAGTGAAAGTTACCATCGGATCCGCGTATCCCCTGGGGAAGGAAGAACGCCAAACGGTTCTCAGAGGCAGGGATATCGAAACAGGACTCCCACGCTCCATACGGGTGAATGAATCCGAGATTCGTGAGGCATTGTCGCCGGTTATCCACGAAATCGTGGAAGCAGTCGGTGAAACCATCGAGGAAACACCCCCGGAACTGGTTGGGGACAT
>CAYTIP010000091.1:0-4027 GCA_964437805.1 uncultured Gammaproteobacteria bacterium
AAATATACCGAAGGAAGGTTCTGGAGGAAGTACTCCCCAGACTATTGGTGAAGCAATTCGCATTCGATATTGAGATTCTTGCGGTTGCCTATCATCTGGGATACCGCAGGATCTACGAGGCACCGGTAGAAATTGCGCTCAACATGTCCTCGTCCAGCATCATCCCCACGAAGATGTTTCCGGTGATCTACAACATGCTCAACGATACGCTTGCCGTCTTCTACCGTTTGAAAATCCTCAAGTACTACGACGAGGCAAGCAAGCGCAAATGGCGTTATGATCCGGAACTCAACTTCAGGATCAATATCGGCTGAGTATGAAGATCCTTATCCTCAACTGGCGGGACACGGGTCACCCCCTGAGCGGAGGTGCAGAGATTGTAACAATGGAACACGCCAGGGGATGGGTCCGCGACGGGCACGCAGTTACCTGGTTTACCTCCTGGTATCCGGGCGCCAGGAAAGATGAGACGATCCACGGGGTGCGGATGGTGCGGCGTGCAGGATCCCTCACCGTGTACCCTTCGGCCATGGGATACGTCTCCCTCCACGGCGGTGAGTACGACGTGATCGTCGATGAGGTGCACGGGTTCCCGTTCTTTTCCGTCCTGTTTACGCGAACACCGGTCGTTGTGTTCATCCATGAAATCGCAGGGATCATCTGGGATTTCATGTTTCCGTTCCCGGTAAATGCGATCGGGAAATTCCTGGAACACCGGTATTTCCGCTTGTACCGCCATTGCCAGTTCTGGACAGATGCACCGTCCACGGTTTTTGAACTCGTGGATCGGGGAATACCAAAGAAGCAGTGTCATGCGATTCCGTGTCCTATCATACGGCCAAGGGTATCCGGAAAGCGCTGGAAGAAGGAAGCTGACCCCACGTATCTGTTCGTTTCCCGGGTGGTCAAGATGAAGGGCATTGAGGAAGTCATCAAGGCATTTTCCTTTATCGTTCGTGAACAGCAGAAAGCACGATTATGGATTGTAGGATCCGGAGAAGACCGGTATGTGCGGAGCCTCCGGGCGATGGCAGGCGAGTACGGTGTTTCCGATCATGTGACGTTCTTCGGGTCGGTGGCGGAAGCGAAGAAATTCGAACTCATGGCACGCGCGCATATACTCCTCCATGCGTCGGTGAAGGAGGGGTGGGGACTAGTCGTTCTGGAAGCTGCATCGGTGGGCACGCCGGCGGTGGTATATAACGTGGGAGGACTCAAGGATACGGTTCTTGATGATAAAACGGGTATCGTCATATCGAATAATTCACCAAAGGATCTGGCCGAAGCAGCCTTACGTATCTACGCCGAAAAACGCAGATACCGTTCATACCAACAGGAGGGAAAACGTTGGGTCGATTCGATCAGATGGGTCACTACGGGAAAACAGGTTCTGGGAATCTTGGAAACAGCCGCGGCAACCGGAACGCATTGATTTTTTGAATACCGGAGTGGTTGATGATATGATTACAAACATATCCGGGAATTCCGTTTATCGTGACAGCAACATACTATGAACGTTCCGTTCGTCGACCTGAAGACCCAGTATTCCCAAATCAAAAACGAGGTTGATCCGGCAATCGCCGCCGTACTCAACAATGCACGGTTTATCCAAGGGCAGGAAGTCAAGGAATTTGAGGATGCTTTTTCCCGATACCTGGGAGTACGTGAATGTGTCAGCCTGAATTCCGGTACGGATGCGCTGATTTTGGGAATCAGGGCGCTGGAATTTGAAAAAGGATCCGAAATTCTCGTTCCGGTCAATACGTTTATTGCTACCGCACTGGGCATTTCGGAAAATGGATTGAATCCGGTATTTGTCGACTGCGATCCTTTGGATTACGGAATGGATCTAGTGGACCTCAAGCGTAAAATTTCCCCGAGGACGAAAGCAATTCTTCCCGTTCATCTTTACGGGCAACCTGAAAAACTTGGGGAAATACAGGATATTATCGCAAAAAGCGGACAGGATATCTTACTTATTGAGGACGCGTGTCAGTCACACGGATCGTATTATGGCGATAAACGAACTGGCAGCTTCGGGATATTCGCCGCCTATTCATTCTACCCGGGGAAAAATTTGGGCGCATACGGGGATGGGGGAGCTCTTGTCACCAGTGACCCGGATTTGGGGGATCGGGTGAGGAAGCTTCGAGAATACGGGCAGACAAGGAAGTATGTCCACGAAAGTCTGGGTACGAATACCCGGTTGGATACGATCCAGGCCGCAGTGCTGAAGGTTAAATTGGCGCATCTTGACGAGTGGAACGCCAAGCGCCAACAGTGGGCTGCCCGATATACCGAATTGATAAATGCACAATTGCCGGACATCAAAACCCCTTCCATGATACCCGACCGCCGCAGTGTATTTCATTTATACGTCATTGAAGTAGACCGTCGCGATGAGTTGCTGGCCTATCTGAACGACCATGGAATACAGGCGCTTATCCACTACCCAATCCCACTCCATCTACAGAAGGCATACGGCTATCTGGGGTACAAACAGGGTGATTTCCCCCACGCTGAACGCATGGCCAATCGGATCCTATCACTCCCCATGCACGCGGATCTTTCGGAAGAGACTGTCTCGTTTGTCGTTTCCGCCATCAGGGATTACTATGCAAAGTGAATCCTACCAGGTGATTATCGATTGCACGATCGGTAAACGAACGAAATTGTGGAGATTTATTAATCTCTACGGCTGTACGATCGGTGATGATTGCATGATCGGAGGTTTCGTCGAAATCCAAAATGGCGCCGTATTGGGGAATAAGGTCCGTGTCCAATCCCATTCATTTATCTGCGACGGTGTGACGATTGAAGACGATGTTTTCATCGGGCATCATGTCGTGTTTATCAACGATAATTTTCCCCGGGCAACAAACAGCCAGGGGAATCCGATTTCCTCTTCGGATTGGAAACTTCTTCCTGTCCGTGTGAAACGTGGCGCATCAATCGGTTCCAACTCTACTATTCTGGGTGGCGTTACCATCGGAGAACGGGCAATGGTCGGAGCCGGATCTGTCGTAACCAAGGATGTTCCCGATGGGGTGATCGTCGCAGGAAATCCTGCAAAACCGATTGGGTCAGTAGATGGGGAAGGAGGATCGCATGCGTAAACTCGGATTGGTCGGGTGGGGATACTGGGGCAGGAATTACGCGAAATATTTCGACAACCAACTGGATGCGGAACTTGCCATGGTATGCGACCTCCGACAGGAAATGCTTGACGACGCCAAACGCCTCTATCCGTCCGTCGCTACCACTACGGATATCAGGGATTTGGCCAAGGCGAAACTGGACGGCGTGATTATCGCTTCTCCCGCAAGTATCCATTACAAACTCGCATCGTTTTTTATCGGTGAACATATTCCGCTTCTTATCGAGAAACCACTCACAAATTCCTTTAGTTCCGCGAAACAATTGGAAGAACAGGCCCTGAAGGAAAACGTCAAAATACTGGTTGGGCATACATTTCTGTACAACCAGTCGGTCAGGTATCTGAAGCAGGAAATAACACGCGGATCGCTGGGTAACCTGTACTATCTGGAATTCAAAAGACAAAGTTACGGCCCGATACGGGACGACGTGAATATCGTGTGGGATTTCGCCCCGCACGATATCGCCATCTGCAATTATCTCCTGGAGAAGGCCTACCCGGAAAGCGTGTACGCGCAGGCGGGGAAGTTTTCGCGCAACAATCAGGAAGACATTGCGATTATCGTCCTTCGCTACCCCGGGAACGTGCTGGTGAATATCAATGTCGGTTGGCTGTACCCCATAAAGATACGAACGTGTACGCTGTTGGGAGACAAGAAGATGGCCGTGTTTGAGGATACCAATGTGAACGAGCCGGTGAAGATATACGATACGAGTCTGTCCTATCCGAAAGAAAACGATCCTATGGGTGCATCATTCCGACTGGGCGATGTCCTCATTCCGAGAATTCCCATGAAAGATCCGCTTGCGGTGCAACTCAGACATTTCGTTTCTTATCTGAACGGGACGGAATCACCCATAACCCCGATAG
>CAYTIP010000092.1:0-4001 GCA_964437805.1 uncultured Gammaproteobacteria bacterium
GTGGCCATATTCCGGATCCGTAATTCCCTCTTGTCAGTAAACGGAAGGATATGCTTTACTAGTGCTGCATGAATCGAACCCGTTCCATAACCCGCATATCCATCTTGTCTATCTTCATCGGCATAACCGCCATTGCTGCACTCATGCTCCTGGTCTACCTCTATGGCCGGTCCGAAAGTTCAACGTCGGTTGCGACCCTGAAACAAACGCACGACCGGATTATCCAAAGCCAAACCGAAACGGCAGCATCGCTCCTGGATGCACTCTACCAGCAGCACCTTGCGGGAGAAATCAGCCTGGACGAGGCGAAGGAACGCGGTGCATCACTCCTGCGGCAGTTGAGATACGGCGCTCAGAAAGAAGGGTATTTCTGGGCAGACACGACCGATGGCATAAACGTCGTTCTGTATGGAGATACCGATGTGGAAGGATCCAACCGCTGGGACGCACATGTCGGCGGTGTTTATTATGTCCGGGAACTCATCAGGAACGGCATGCGGGAAGGTGGCGGATTTACGGACTATTATTTCCCTAAACGCGGAGACAGCATTCCGCTTGCGAAACGGGGTTTTACCCTGGTGTTTACGCCATTCAATTGGGTTATCGGTACGGGATATTATCTTGAGGATCTGAAATAGGGACTGCCGGCTATTCTGTCCTTTCGCTTCCCTCACGGATCGCAAGCCGATTTCTTCGTGTATTAACCAGCCTGCCATCCGACCGGTTTTCCTCTGTTCTTTTGGATCGGGTGTGGGATGAAAGGAGGACGAAAATGCCGAAAGAACACTCCAATCTGCGACGGGACGTGCTGTTGGGTATCCTGCCGAGACTCCTGTATCGGATCGAGACCGGCCCGCAGACGGACCGTTCCATTGGCGAAATCCGTGAGATTCTGATTTCCCGGCCGGACTTGAACTTCATCCTCTATTTTAATCATATTTCCTACAACGATCCGCTGATTGCCGGCCACATCGTACGCAAATTCGACCCGCACCTCACGCGCCACCTGATTGCCCCAGTTTCGTACTCCCATTCGGATCCTGACCAGCCGGTTCACCGGGGTTTTTCCTTCATGGTCAAACAGGCTGAAGCCTGCGGTATCGAGCCCATCCGAATCATCCAGTCCTATCAGGTGGACAACCCCGAATTCGGCTATACGTCCGGTCAGGCATTCGACACCTACAAACAGCTCCTGCGGCGCGTCAAGGATCTTATGTTTTGCCATACACCAACAGGATGTATTATCAGTCCGGAAGGTCACCGCAGCGATACCGGAGTTCTCGGTGAAATCCAGCCGGGTATCACAACGATCGGCAAGCTGATGCGGCCTGTTGTATACATCCCTCTGGGGATATCCTACCGCTCACCGTTTGACCGGGATAGCGTTAATATCGGAAGCGGCATCTCGGTTGCAATCGGCACTCTCTCCATTCAGGAGCCGGGTCGGGATTCCCCGACTCCGGACCTATTAATGGAGCGTCTTGCGGCGACCCTTCCCGTTCAACAGCGGGGCCGGTGGGCAGAATCCTGGTAAGAGGCAACTGGCGAATTGATTCTTTTCCGACGCTGTTGGTATACTGGATAGAGATATGTCATTTATCCTGCCAAACGATACCCAACAGGTGCGATCTGTTTCCGGACACACAGGCTTCACGTTGATCGAAATCCTCCTGGTTGTTGCAATCATTTCGGTACTGTCAATCGTTGTATTGGTGGGACTGAAACCCTCCGTCCGCCTCGCCGATGCCCGGGATGCCAGACGGGCACAGGACGCCAACCAGATTCTCACGGGAATCCACGAATGCGTCCTGGACAAAAAAGACGGACCGACAATGTCCACCTGTTTGGGTTCGGTAACCATCGGAACCACCTACGAAATCGTTTCCAGCGGAACGACATCCGGTTGCCAGGGAGTGTGCAGCGGTGCCTCATCCGATACAAGTTGTCTGCCGCTAAGTTCGACGCTATCTGACTATTTCATCAATCTTCCCACGGATCCAAGCGGCGTTTCATCCGGACACACGGGCTATTCCCTCATCCTGTACTCAAACGGGATGACCGTCATCCAGGCGTGTAAAGCCGAAAACGGAACGATTAAAGTGTCACGCTGATGCCACCAATTCCTGCTGTTGATCGTTTAGCATTCATGGTATAGTCAGAATGTATGGATACTCCAGCCTCACCTCCACCAGCCAATGAAGGCGTATGTCCCAAATGCGGGAAACCGCTTGCGGATGTGGTTGTCACCGCTACCGGCAGGAAACTGCAGCGGTGCTCCAACGGATTCTGGAATCCCACTACCCGTAAAAACGAAGGGTGCGATTACGTCCTCTGGCTTCCGTTTGAACCGGTAACCCTGGACGAGAAATGCCCGAAATGCGGCTCTCCCCTGCAACTGGTAATGACGCGCTTTGGGAAAAAAATGAAAAAATGCTCGACTGGTGGGTGGGATAAAGCGACCAAACAATCCACGGGGTGCGATTATGTCGAATGGATCAACGGCACGACCGAACCGCTTGATGAGGAATGCCCGGAGTGCGGCGCAAAACTCGTCCTGTATACGACGGCAAGCGGGAAGAAAATGAAGAAATGCTCGACGGCCGGCTGGGACCGGGAGAAGAAAACCGCAACCGGCTGCCCATACGTCCAATGGCTCAAGGGCGATGCTTCCTAAGTGACGCCATCAGGACGTCCACCCGAATTCCGAATACCCTATTCCCTGCTGTACCCTGGTAATCGCTGCTCTGATATACGGAATCGTCCCGTCCGGCAACGCATTCACCGGAAACCAGGCGATACCTGAGCATTTTTCCGGTTCCCTGTTTGCCGGCTCCCCCGCGAAGTTCAGAACGTCAAAGAAAAAGTCCATCCGGATATCCTGTTCCTTCCTGTGCATGACATGGGACAACCGCAGATCCGCCGGATTGATGGTTACCCCAATTTCTTCCGCCAGTTCCCTGCACGTTCCGGAAATAAGCGATTCGCCGTCCTCGATATGACCGGCAGGCAAACTATACCAACCGTCCATATATCCGGTATTGTACCTTCTGGACAAAAGAACCAACGGGCCCCTCCTCACCAAACCGTATCCGGATGCGATCATTTTGAACCGTTCCATATGTTGCATCAATCTCCCGGAATCAATCCGCAATTATACCTATTTTTTCCTGCTGTCATATGCCCATTCCAACAGGAGCTGTCGAACGTCCGATGGACAGGATTCCTCCCGGAGCAAGTCACGTCGTAATCCGATTTCCTTCCAGCGACCGATTTGCACTTCGTCCACATCGGGAATTCTCCTGCCCATATAATACCGGCAGTACCATAGGAACCATCCGAGCGGATCCACAATCCGTTGTTTTTGTGTGTCTGAAAATCCACGCACCGTTATAGGTTTAACCCGAAAATAATTGAGATCCGTCCGGTAGACGCCGTCGGACACCTTCGCTCTCGTTGCCCAGTGAGCGGGAAATTCTCCTGTCTTTACTTGTGGGAATACCCCGCCCAAAACACCAAGCTCCAACAGCTGTTTGGGGGTCAGGTCGGGTTTGAATCCCGGGTCGAACCGCCTGCCGACAGGCTCTGTTCTTCTGTAAACGTATGATTTCTGAAACTGGTCGTTCACGACGATCGTACTCATACCATGAATTGTGCAAGGCTATCGTCACATTCGCCTCGGCGGCATCTTCAACTGCTATAAATCCATGTGGTTGGACGGAGGCTGGTTATCCACATATACCTCCTGCTCGAGTCTGGTTATATCCGGGATAATGATTGTCCGGCCGGAATACCGGATGAGACCCTGTTTTTGGAGCGCGCTGAGTTCTACGCTTGCGGTTTCCCGTGCAACACCCGTAAGATCCGCAATATCCTGATGGGTAAACGGAATTGGTATTGTGATGCCGTGCTTATCTTCCATTCCGAACCGGCGTACAAGAAGGACGAGTGTTGAACAGATCTTCCGGTGGACTGTTCCGAACAACTGGTACTGCAGGTTAGTC
>CAYTIP010000093.1:0-3921 GCA_964437805.1 uncultured Gammaproteobacteria bacterium
GGAAAGGGTATCGGCGATCAGGGAAAACCTGCGGACGACAAGAAAGCTGCCGATCAGGGGCGCAATGACCGCGATCATGGACCCGGCCAGGAATGCGCGAACGATAAAGCCGTATTGGAATAGGTCAGTCATATTCAATGGTCATGGATGACAAAGCGCAATTCCTTCCCGTATATACGTTCAAGATGTTCGCCTTTCAGGACGTCCTTGGGATGACCGTTACAGACGAGTGTGCCGTTAAGGCACGCGATATGCGTCACTTCGTGAGCGACGACATCGATATCGTGGGATACGAGAACCAGTGTGAGGTTTTTCTCCCGGTTGAGTTCATGGAGAAGTTCGTAGAACTTCATCTGGGATTCCGCGTCGATGCCAACCGTTGGTTCATCCAGGATGAGCAGTTTCGGATTATCAGCTAGTGCTCGGGCGATGAATACGCGTTGCTGTTGTCCGCCGGAAAGGTCCCTGAGGAGCGTCCGGGCATGCTGGGCCATGCCGACCGACGAAAGGGCGTTTCCGATGGCGGAGGCCGCTGATCCATGCATCCCGACTACCTCCTGTACGTTTATGGGGAATGCTGTGGCGGCCATCCCTGCCCGCTGGGAAACATATCCGATCCTGGACCAATCCCGGAACGACTCGATGTCTTCCCCGAAAAGTTTGATGGTTCCCTGTTCGGGCTTGAGGAGTCCTAGAATCAGCTTGAGGAAGGTTGTTTTTCCGCCGCCGTTGGGTCCGATGATACCCAGGAAATCACCGGTATTGATATCCAGATTGATGCCCTGCAGGGCAGGAATTCCATTGTAGGAATACCGGAGATTCCTGATGCTGATGAGCGGTTCGTCGGTCAGTTGCATGAGAGTGCTCTTCGTAAATTCGTCAGGTTTTCCCGCTGTATAGAAATATAGTCGGCGCCCGCCGATTGTTCCTGTTGGGTGAGTCCTTCGATCGGATTGAGTACCAGCGTTTCCGCCCCGGCTTCGCGGGCGATGGCTTCCGACAGCTTTGGACTGGACAGGGTCTCAAAAAAAATATACTTGACCTGGTTGGATTTGGCAAACGCGGCGATTTCTCCCAATTCCTTGAGGGACGGTTCCCGGTCAGGAGAAATACCTGCTATGGCAATCTGCCGCAGTCCGTACCGCGCTGCTATATAGCCAAACGCCGCGTGGGAAGTCACGAATTCGCGTCGTTGGCAGGTTGCAAGACCATCCTTAAACGATGCATCCAATTCATCCAGGCGGCGTTCCAGCATGGACAGGTTGGTGCGGTACGTATCCGTGTGTGATGGATCCGCGGCAACCAGTCCATCCGCAATCCGCCGGGAAATTTGCTTGGCATATAACGGATCCAGCCAGAGATGGGGATCCGGAGATTTCCCGGTGCTCTCGGGCACGATAGTGTCCGATACGGTGAGGACAGGAACAGAGCGCGGCAGGGTTTGTTTCACCTTATCGGCCCAGGGTTCGACACCCAGACCATTGAGGATAAGGAGCGAAACGGATTGGATATCCGCAACATCCCGGGTCGACGGTTCGAAGTCGTGGGGTTCGGTGCCCGGAGGAACAAGGGTCACAATATCCACCAGATTCCCGCCGATTTGTGAAGTCAGGAACAGGAGGGGATAGAACGATACGGCAACGCGAACACGGGCGGGTGAAGAGCCGGTGATCCGAGGTTGGGGAGACTGACGGAAACGAAATGCATACGCGAGGATAAGAAAAAGGACGACAGCCGCAAGCGGAATAACCCGTTTCGTATTCATACGTTCGTACATTTGCCGCATAATCCGAAAAATTCCAGCGAATGGCTCAGAATGCGAAATCCGGTATTGTTGACGATGGATTTGAGGATTGCGGATTCGTTGAGGATGACGTCTTCTACCATACCGCACCGGTCACAGACGAGGTGATGATGATGGTCGCCTTCGGGATGCAGTTCGAATTTCGCGGTATTGTCCCGGA
Organism: uncultured Gammaproteobacteria bacterium; assembly: GCA_964437805.1. Classification (GTDB taxonomy): domain Bacteria; phylum Patescibacteriota; class Microgenomatia; order UBA10105; family UBA927; genus UBA10108. The sequence goes on from CAYTIP010000093.1 coordinate 1,965, forward strand.
ATTGTGTTTTTGTCACGACGCCAAGATCCGTGAGACAGCTCAGGGTCCGGTACAGAGTTGCCCGGTCGACGGCTTCGCCGCGGAGTTTGAGAATTGCATGGAGTTCTTCGATGCTTTGGGGGTGGGTGTCCAGGGCGTCCAGAATGCGTCTGCGTTGCCGGGTAATCCGGTACCCCTTCCTGCGGAGCATAAGCGTGATCGACTGTCCGGTCATGGATTTATTATTGCAAACCATTTGCAATAATGCAAGTTGAAGAAGCGGACTATTCCAGTGAATTTGGGGAAGCAGTTTGGGAATTCCGGAATCTATCCGATACGCGTTGCACAGGAAGCGGATCCGAGCCAGGTGTGCGGGTTACCGTTCCAGCACCATCCGAGGTTCGGCTCCTTTTTCGCGTTGATCCAGATGGCCGGTACCCGCTTATCGGTGCCGGTGCGGGAGGCAAGGAGTGAGAAGCAGTTGTTCTTCATAAGGAATTCCGGATACTGGGTGATTACTGCAATGCCCTCATCAATGGTCAGAGGTGAGCGACCGCCAGCCGTAATTGATGCAAATGCTTGTTCGGGTGGAACGTTGAGCGTTTTTCTGCCCCGGTCGATATCCGCAAGGATATACATCGGCGAATCAGGGACACTGACGGAATCGATTGTTCGGAAGTCTTCGGAATTCAGCGGCCGCAGAACCGTCGTACCATGTTTCCCGTCTTTTTCGACCAGTTGCATCCGCAATTCGGCTGAGGTATGGGGCGTCTTAACGATAAGCACAAAGGGCAGTGTTCCTTTCTCATGATCTACGTCGGGGAATTTGAGCGGCTCAAGGGCGAGAAGAAGTGCGTGGGCGGAACGCCGCAATGCTTCCCCGTCAATTCCGGCTAGTTTCGGGTATCCCAGGTCTATGAGACGGGAAATCTGTATATCCAATATCCGTTCCAAATCGATCTGTTCCATACCGTTGGATCGTAGTATATCTCAGGCGTCGGGATCCCGCTTGATACGGGGAATTCTGTTTATGATGACGACATACAGGGTCGCGGCAAGGGCAATGAGGTGGTAGTTGAATCCGAGCGCCATACCGATCGCGGCAGAGTACCAGACACTGGCTGCGGTTGTCAGATTGGCCACCTTCCCGGTCTTTTCCGATTTCAGGATGATGCCGGCTCCCAGAAATCCCACCCCCGAAACAATCTGCGCCGCGATACGGCTCGGGTCGCTGACGTTGACGGTTTTTGAGAGAAAGGAAAAAAGCATGGATGCACCAATCACCAGGGTCTGTGTACTGATACCGGCAGGTTTGTGTTTGCGTTCCCGTTCGATGCCGATGATCAGGCCGCACAGAAGCGCAAGGATGAGATCCAGGAAAAATTCCTTCTCCGCATTTCCGATGATTGTCGTGATGTTCATGTCGTTTGTTGACTATTGCCGCATCACGCGGATGAGATGTAGTGAAGTTGTCGTGTTGCGGTTGCTATTGGTTATTCTGTGAGCGGGTGAAGGGAATAAGAGCTTGCTCGCCAGCGGCTGCGCTTCCTCTTATATCTTCGCAATAGTGATCCTACGTTTTCACTATTGCTCGGTATCGAACCCGGTGGGTCCTCTCACTTACTCATACACAATACAATATGCGATAAATCGCATATTGTATTGTGAGCGGGTGAAGGGAATCGGACCCTCTTCTTCTCCTTGGGAAGGAGATATACTACCAGTGTACTACACCCGCGCTTTGCGCCTGATGATTATACCAGCAGATCTTCGACTACCTCAAGATGGTTACTGCGGGAGTTTGAGAATGGTATCCGGGTAGATGAGATCCGGATTCGGAATCGCGTTATTGTGTGCGATATCCAGATAGCGGCCATTCGTTTCGTATTCCTTCATCGATATATCCCAGAGCGTATCTCCGGAAACAATCGTGTAGGTTGCGTGTTTGGGTCCCGTCGTGGATGCCGCTTCGGGCGTG
>CAYTIP010000094.1:0-3915 GCA_964437805.1 uncultured Gammaproteobacteria bacterium
GGACGGGAACGGGCTGGACTGTATATCCTGCCGTCACTTGCGGCGCTTTTGGGAAATGTACTGTTTGGTCCCCACACGGTGTTCCTGTATTATTTCCTTCCGTTTATCTGGTCGGCGAATTTCGTGCTGGTTGAGACCACAGTCCGTATGCGGAAATTCCCCATGCCGGTTCGCGTCCTTGCAGCATCCCTGGGGAAGTACACGATTCTTTCGGTTGCTGCCCTTGCCTATGTCCGTCTCCGCATCGTTCCACCCCCGTTTGCCGTATCCATGGGTGGTATCCAGCTGGCAACGGCATTGGCGGGCGGCATGCTCGCGTGGGTATTGACGGCTGTGTTGTCGATTGCATATGAACGAACAAACCGCACTGATTGAAGCATTGAGCAGCCATCAACCGATGGTTGCAATGCTGGCACCTTCGTTCCCCATTGTATGGGAGTACCCGGGGATCGTCAGCCGTCTTCGCACGCTTGGATTTGCCGGCGTCGTGGAGGTTTCCATCGGAGCAAAGAAAACAAATGAAGAGCTGACGGCTCTTCTTGAGCACCATCCCGATTTGCGCTGCATCACGAGTCCCTGCCCCACGATCGTCCGTATGATCCGGAAACAATTTCCGCAGTACGCCCGGTATTTCCCGGAAGGAGTGGACTCTCCGATGGTGGCGACAGCCAAGATTGTCAGACAGGCATATCCCGGACACCGTCCCGTATTCATCGGACCCTGCATCGTCAAGAAACTCGAAGCCCAGGAGGATCATCCGGAACTTGATATTCTCGTCGTGACGTTTGCGGAAATGGACAAGATATTTGAGCACCTGCACATCGGTGATGCCGATGATTCCGTATCCGATCAATTCGATCTTTCCGAACCGGGTCTTACCCGGTTGTATCCCGTGGATGGTGGATTATCCCACAGTGCGGGAATCGCAAAACAACTGGGTACCAATGCTGTTCGGATCGTTTCGGGATGGGAACGGTGCATGGATGCGATCGTCGCATTCGACCAGGATCCGTCCCAGCGACTCCTGGACATTCTCTACTGCGAAGGAGGGTGTATCGGCGGACCGGGAATTGTTTCCCCATTGGATACCCAGCAACGGAAGGAGCGGGTACAAGTGTTTTCCGGGATATCCGCAAATCCCCAAAACGACAATCCCCGCCTCTAAGGACGGGGATTGTGCTGTGAATGTGTGAAGCACGTTACTTTGCGTTTGGCTTCACGGCAATTTTTTTTGGCTTTGCTTCCTGGGCGATCGGAGCTTTGACGGTTACGACGCCGTCCGTCACTTCCGCCGATATGGTGTTGCCGTCTACGGCACGGGGAAGGGTGGTCGTATAGTCAAAGTAGCTCACTTTCTGCTGCCGGTACACAACTTTCTTCTTCTCTTTTTCTTCCTTGGATTCTTCGATTTTTGCCTGTATCCGAAGAACACCGTCCTCAAACGTCACGTCAACCTTGTCCGCGGGAACACCCGGAACGGCTGCCTTGACGATCACCTCGGTATCGGTCTCATAGACATCCAGTCCTTCGGTGATTCGCATCTGTGGCCAGGTATCCTCGTCATCCGTAAAGGGAAGGAACCGGTCGGATATCCAGGGAGAAAATGGAGTTAATCGTACCAATGACATGTGTCTCACCTCCTTTCCATGGTTCTATTCAATATTAGCAGTCTAATATACTGAGTGCTAATTTGTCAAGAGGGGGTATTGGAAATGGTGAGATATGATATAGTCATACACAGACAATTGAGCAGGGAACGATACGATTGGGAAGGAGGTGAAACAGAAATGAAGAGAATTGGATTCATCGCCACGGTATTGGTTCTTCTTTTTACTATTGTCCCTTCCGTTCTTGCCAGCGAATGCCCCGATCCGGATAGCACCGCGTGTACATATTCATTTTCCGACGGCCATTTCAGCGGACCCGCAGGGTGCGCCAGGGGCAAGATCGGAGGTGGGTATATCGGCGTCCCGGAGGGCCAGTGCAATGATCACCTCGTCATGAAGTGGAACGCGATATGGAGTAAGGGTGAATTGGAAGCTTGGGGTGATCCGGTCGGATATGAAGGTGCGGAACTTCAGATGCAATGGAATGGCAAAGTGCACGGAGGATCCGATATTACCGAGCATAGCAAAGTGATTTGGATCGGACCGCTTGATCCGGACGGAAATCTCAGCCCCCTTTGGCAGGAAGGCGGAAAACTTCTCAAGGAAGAGAAGTGCCTGATCTATAAGACCGTCGATTGCAGATTTGAAGCGATTTTTCTGCAGGGAATGGATGGCGGCCGGCATTACTGGGACGCGAAGGTAAAAGACAACTAATCTCCCCACGGGGAGATCATGAAACACCGGCTATCCGGTGTTTCATGTTTTTTCTGCCCCCTCCACAATTTCATTCATATAGTTTTGACAGTGGTTCTGTTTGCTTCTTGCATGGTATTCCCGGACAGGGCATAACTAGGAGAGGGGTTTGTTGGCGGCAAAAGCGACGCGTACCGGTGCGGTATGGGGCATGTGGAGACAGACATCAGAGAATGGCAGTACGGTTTTTCCGTCGGTCCGGTGTCACCGGATACGGGTGGATTGGTTTTCCCTAACAGATTGAACGAGCTATTGACGCCTTCAGACACCCACCATAACCAGGTTATTCTTCTGTTGAATACTCCCTGTTGGATTCGCGACGTCTCCCATAGGCTACGACATCCCGTTGATTTGGCGTCGGTCCCCGACGAAGAGTGGGACGCGATTCTATCGGTCCAGCCGGATATTCTCTGGCTTTTGGGGGTGTGGGAACCAAGCGAACACGCAAGGGTTTCTGCTCTCACCTATATGGACGAGTACCGCGATGTATTACCCGACATACAACCCGAGGATATCGGCGGATCGTTATTTGCCGTACGATCCTACACGCCCAACCGGCGGTTGGCGAAATCCTGGAACGATTGGGACAGGATGCGCAAACAGCTGAACAACAGGGGTGTGCGGGTCATCGGGGATATTGTTTCCAACCACACCGCAACGGACCATTCTTGGATTATGCACCATCCGGAATATTACGTCCGTCTTGATCGCGCGGAGGGTAATCCAGGATTTTTCCGTCAGGATGACGCGAGTGGTATTCCCCAATGGATTGCGCACGGCAAAGATCCGAATTTCCCACCATGGATCGATACTGCACAACTGGATTATTCCAATCCGGAACTGATCGAGGAAATGATCGGCGTTATGGAAGAAATCGCGTCGCACATGGACGGGGCGCGGATTGATATGGCCATGCTTGCAAACCCCGAAACGTTTACGCGGACATGGGGATGGGCACTTACGGATAGGCAAAAACAAAGTATCCGGGAACATCCGTTCTGGCCGGAAGCGCTAAGGAGGGTTAGGGAGCGGAACGCCGGATTTATCGCCGTCGGGGAGGCGTACTGGGAAAAGCAGGAGCTTTCGGACGCGGGGTTCAGTGGGCTGTACGCGAAGGAATTTTACGATCTCATGGAGCGGGTTGTGCTTGCAGGCTGGTCTCCCGAAGTTATCCGGAAGTATCTCAGGGATCTGGACAGGAATGCCCTCACGCGACAGATCTGGTTCACCGAAAACCATGACGAAGGCCGGGCGGCGGCGAAATTCGGTCAACCGGCTGCCAATGCCATGGCAGTTCTTGCAGGATTCATCCCCGAGGGGTACTGGCTTATCCATCATGGGCAGGAGCGGGGATGGAAACGGAAGATTCCCATGCAGGTTTCCCGTTATCCGATGGAAGAGGAAGACAACGATACCGTCGTATTCTACCGAACTATCACCCATGCTCGGAATGCCCGCATATTTCAGAATCCCAACAGTGTCTGGGATGTGCCGGATGTCCGCTGCTGCGACGACACGGGAAACTCATTCATCGTGTCCCGATTCCGTGACATGT
>CAYTIP010000095.1:0-3904 GCA_964437805.1 uncultured Gammaproteobacteria bacterium
AACGAGAAATAATACCGTCGTTTATCCGATTGTCCTCACCGCTCTCCTTTCTTCGGCGGCTGGGCCAGGTGGATTACCTCACCCGCAGGCTGGTAACCCAAACGACCCAATGCATATGGAATGGGCAGGATAGTATCCTAGTCACATCATAATGAGCAGTTTATTGGCGTGCAAGACATTCCTCACAGAGTCCCGGAAGGTAAATTTGCCAGATCAGGAAAATGTGCTATACTTTCTGCAGTGAACGCACCGCCCGTATAGGGCATATCTCCGAATCAGGGAGAAAGCGAGCAATCGGGTGCAGGATGAAGAACCACTCCGATAGGAGAGCAGTAGACCATCCCGGGATCGCCCGTAAGCGCGGAAAACAAGTCCCGATCAACCGGGAGAATTAAGGTGGTACCACGGACATCCGTTCGTCCTTAACTGTTATAGTAGATAAAGGAGAACGGTATGGAAAAAACCCAGTATTTCGAACCTGTTGAACCCTCAGTCGATCTTGTTGCCATCGAGCATGCCGTAGCTGATTATTGGGAAAAAGCCGGCATCGTCGATAAATACCTCCATCGCAACGACGGGAGCGACCGCAGATTTTCCTTCCTGGACGGCCCCATAACCGCCAATAACCCCATGGGTGTCCACCACGCCTGGGGCAGAACCTATAAGGATCTTTGGCAACGCTTCCATACACTTCTTGGCTACAAACAGCGTTATCAGAACGGATTCGACTGCCAGGGTCTCTGGGTCGAGGTGGAAGTTGAGAAGGAATTGGGCGTGAGGAACAAGAAGGACATCGAAAATCTCGTACCCGGCGACCGGAAGGGGAGCATCGCCAAATTCGTCCAGTTATGCAAGGACCGGGTGCTGAAATACTCCGCTATCCAAACGCAGCAGAGTAAGCGGCTCGGGTATTTCATGGATTGGGACCATTCCTACTTTACGATGTCCGCCGAGAATAACTATATGATCTGGCATTTCCTGAAAGTGTGCCATGGGAAAGGCTGGATCTACAAAGGGAAAGACAGCGTTCCCTGGTGTCCGCGCTGCGAAACCGCCATCTCCCAGCATGAAATGCTTACGGAAGACTACAAGGAACTCACGCATGAAACAGTGTTCCTCAAGTTGCCAATCACCACACCCGGTTGGGACAAGACCACCCTTCTGGTATGGACGACAACTCCCTGGACGATACCGGCAAACGTCGGGGTAGGCGTAAACGTGAAGTTCACGTATGCCGTGTGGGAAGAGCCTGAAACCAAACAGCGCATCATTATCATTGATTCGGATGCGGACGGCAATACGCCGGTGCGCCACGCCAAAAGCGGAGATGAGCCGGTGGATACCTATATATTCGGAAAGAACCACGGATATACCCGTGTTCGCCAACTGTCGGGAGCAGAACTCGTCGGACTCACATACCGCGCGCCGTTTGACCATCTTCCCAGAAGCCGGGAAGCTGGAGAGTCCCATCCGGATACGTTCCACCGGGTGGTAGACGGGTCGGATATCGTGATGTCCGAGGAAGGCACCGGGCTCCTGCATGTAGCGCCCGGGGCAGGGAAGGAAGATTTCGATCTTGGCAAGGAACGCAATTTGCCTGTCATTTCCGTCATTACCGATGACGCATCCTATCTTCCGGGCATGGAGGAATTCAGCGGTAAGAACGCAAAGAAGCACCCGGAACTCATCATCGATTACCTGAAGGGAAAAGGCAGCGAATTCCTGCACAAGACCATGCAGTACACGCACCGGTATCCGGCATGTTGGCGCTGCAAGGCGGAACTGGTTTGGAAAATTGCCGAAGAATGGTACATCGCGATGGACACGCCTTCAGCGAAACCCGAGGACGGAGGGAAAACATTGCGGGAACTCATGATGGATACGGCGCGCATGATCGACTGGCACCCCGCGTTCGGACTGGACCGGGAACTGGACTGGTTGTCCAATATGCACGACTGGCTCATCAGCAAGAAAAACCGGTATTGGGGTCTTGCGTTGCCGGTCTACGAATGTCCCGCGTGTCATGCGTTTGAAATCATGGGAAGCAGGGAAGAGCTTAAGGAGCGGAGTGTTTCCGGCTGGGAGGCATTTGACGGACACAGTCCCCACAAGCCGTTCATCGATGAGGTCGTGATCGCCTGTGCGTCCTGTGGGAGTCCTGTGCACCGCGTTGATGACGTGGGGAACGTGTGGCTGGACGCGGGCATCGTGCCCTTTTCTACATTCGTTGATCCAAAGACGGGGAAGTTGAGCTATACGACGGATAAAGCCTATTGGAAGGAATGGTTCCCGGTCCATTTCATCACGGAATCGTTCCCCGGACAGTTCAAAAACTGGTTCTATTCCATGATTGCGATGGCAACGGTGCTTGAGAAACGCAATCCGTTCCAAACCGTGCTGGGGTACGCGTCGGTGTTGGGTGAGGACGGGCGTCCGATGCATAAATCCTGGGGGAATTCCATAGAATTCAATGAAGGAGCGGAAAGCATCGGTGCTGACGTTATGCGATGGATGTTCGTCCGGGAGGATCCGGAGCAGAACATCCTTTTCGGCTATCGAAAAGCGGATGAGACCAGGAGGAAGTTCCACCTCATGGTCTGGAATGTCTACAATTTCTTCGTGACATACGCCACAACGGACGGGTTTACTCCGGATACGGGGTCCCAATCCGTTACGGGTGTGCTGGACCGGTGGATCCTGTCGCGGTATGTGGGAACGGTCGATGCCGTGACGCAGTCGCTCAAACGCTATGACGCCCGCGCGGCAGCGGAAGCGCTGGAGCGTCTGGTATCGGATCTGTCGTTGTGGTACGTGCGCAGATCCCGTGACCGCGTCGGACCCACACATACGGATCCAACCGACGGGACGGCATGTCTTGCGACCCTTCACCGGGTGCTTACCGGGTTATCCGTGCTTCTGGCACCGTTTATGCCGTATATGACGGAAGCAATGTATAGGAACCTCACGAAAGAGGAATCCGTACATCTTTCGACATGGCCGGATCCGGATTCGGCCGGACGCGACGAAACACTGGAGCAGTCCATGAATCTGGCCCGCCAGATTGTGGAGCGGATTCACGCCAAGCGGAAAGAAGCAGGAATTGCGGTGAGGAAACCGCTTGCCGGGTGCACGGTAAAGAACGTACCTGAAATTACAGAGCTTACGGTGGAGATCATTCATCTCATCGCACAGGAGACGAATATCAAACGGATTACTCCGCTGGCGGGTGATGGGGAAATGACCGTTGAACTGGATCTCACCATGACGCCGGAGCTGGAACAGGAGGGTCAGGCCAGAGAAGCGATCCGGGCAATCCAGCAGTTGCGCAAAACGAAGAAGTGCAGCCTGAATGATACAATAGGAATCACGTTGCCGACGGCGCTGAAAACCCTTGAACCGTCGTTTCTGGACCGGATCAAAAAAGAAACGTTGGCAGCATCCATCGTATGGGGAGATTCCTTCGAAATCTCGACCTGACGCTCACCCTGTTACTGTTGGGGATCGGGTGTTTCGGGTTGGGGATTATTCTTACGATCAATACGCCACTCTTTCTGCAACAGATGGCATTTCTGGCAGTGGGAACGATCCTTCTGGTTGTTTGCGCCTCGCTGGATAGTCAGGTGATGTACTATCTTTCCCCCGTTGCCTATGTGGTCGGGTGTATTTCTCTCCTGCTTTCCTATCTCGGCCCGAATATCCGCGGTGCGACACGTTGGCTTATCATCCTGGGAGTTCAACTCCAGCCGTCGGAACTGGTGAAGCCGCTTGTTCTGTTGGGTCTGTCGTTTTTCATTTCCCGGTATCCGCCGAAAACGCCCAGAAATATCGCGTTGCACACGGCGCTGTTCTTCGTTCCTTTTTTCCTCATATTCCGTCAGCCGGATTTAGGCACATCCCTTGTGTA
>CAYTIP010000096.1:0-3892 GCA_964437805.1 uncultured Gammaproteobacteria bacterium
CACCCAGGAGGATATCCTTGAGCTGGCAGAGGCGATGTTCACCGAACTGGTGGGTACCCTGTTCCCCCAGAAACATATTTCTGTCTCGCCCTGGCCAAGGATTGCCCACAGCGAGGCACGCGCCAAATATGGGTCGGATAAGCCGGATCTGCGGGTCAACAAGGAAGACAAGGATGAGCTCGCGTTTGCATGGATCGTCGATTTCCCGCTGTTCACCCAGCAGTCTTCGGACGATTTTTACCATGGGTCAGGAAGCGCGAAATTCGCTCCCAGCCATCATATGTTTACCGCGCCCCACCCCGACGACGTCGGACTGTTGTCTACCGATCCGATGAAGGTGCGCGGACTCCAGCACGATCTGGTTCTCAATGGTTTTGAAGTCGGAGGTGGAAGCATCAGAATCCATCAAAAGGAAGTTCAGGAAAAGGTGTTTGATCTCATCGGATTTTCCGAAAACCAGAAGGCCCAGTTTACCCATATGCTGAACGCATTTACCTACGGCGTCCCACCGCACGGGGGAATTGCTCCCGGACTGGACCGGTTCCTTATGGCGATCCTTGGGGAGCCCAGCGTACGGGAAGTGATGGCATACCCGACTTCGTCATCCGGTCTGACCAGCGTGCTGGACGCGCCCTCTCCGGCAACAGACGATCAGCTTAAGGAGTTGGGGATAGCGCTCAGGAAATCCTGATACCGAAAAATTCGCCGTCCAATCCGCTTCTTCACGTTCGCTCCATAGCGGTGCTGCAACTCCCAGTAGGAATGATATAGTTGAGGTAATGCTGTCCAAAATCCAGTCCGGCGTGGTCGTCGGGCTCGAGACGATCGGGATCACGGTAGAGGTCGATATCGCATCCGGCGGGTTGCCTTCATTTTCGATTGTCGGCCTTCCGGATAAGGCAGTGGAGGAAAGCAGGGAGAGGGTCCGGGCGGCAATCAAAAACAGCGGTGCCGAATTTCCGGTGCGGAGGATTACCGTAAATTTAGCTCCGGCCGACGTCCCCAAGTCCGGCCCCATGTACGACCTTCCCATCGCATTGGGAATTCTCATCGCATCAGGTCAGCTTCCCCGCATGCCGGAATCGTCCCTGGTTATCGGCGAACTGTCACTGGACGGTTCCGTCAAACATACCAATGGCGTCCTGCCCCTCACGATCTATGCTGTGAGCAGAAAGGTAGCGTCCGTATTTGTTCCGCTTTCCGACGCAGGAGAAGCGGGTGTCGTAAAGGGGATTACCGTGTACCCGGTTGCGTCCCTGCTGTCTGTATTCCAGCATCTATCCGGCCTCCAGTCTATTTCCCCCGCACCCCATACGCCCTTTTCCAGGCTCGTGGACCCGGATGCAACTGAGTTTGATATGGGGGACATCCAGGGACAGGAGCAGGTGAAGCGCGCGCTGGAGATCGCGGCAGCCGGAGGGCATAACGTATTCATGGTGGGACCCCCCGGAGCCGGAAAGACATTGCTTGCCCGCACGCTCCCCACAATTCTCCCCGGACTTACTCAGGAAGAAGCACTGGAAGTGACGAAAATCTATTCGGTTACCGGAAATCTTCCGTCCGGTATTTCCCTGATGCGGCACCGTCCGTTCCGTTGCCCGCACCACACCGTCTCCCGTATCGGTCTTATCGGCGGCGGATCGCGACCGCTTCCCGGTGAAATTTCCCTGGCACACCGTGGTGTTCTGTTTCTGGACGAGTTCCCGGAATTCCCCCGGAATGTGTTGGAGGCACTCCGCCAACCCATGGAGGATGGAATCGTGACCATCTCGCGAGCGATGGGACGGCTAACCTACCCCTGTTCCTTCCTGCTTGTTGCCGCGGCAAATCCCTGTCCCTGCGGCAATTTCGGATCGGAATCCAAGCGGTGCACGTGTTTGCCCGGATCGGTCATGCGGTACCGGAAACGGATTTCCGGACCGATTCTGGACAGGATCGATCTTCACGTTTCCGTGCCGCCGGTTTCTGCCCACGTGCTCGCGCGTTCAAAGAACGGGAAGCAGGAATCCTCATCCGTGATCCGTGGCCGTGTCCAGAACGCGAGGAACATCCAGGAGAAACGGTTTCGGAAGTCAACGATCCACGCAAATGCGGAAATGACCAATGCGATGGTGAAGGAGTGGTGCTGTCCGGACGGGGAAACCCGGGCATTTCTTGCCAATGCCATCGACCGTTTTGAGTTATCCGCACGGGGATATTACCGGGTCCTGAAGGTTGCGCGCACGATTGCGGATTTATCCCACGATCCTTCTGTCGGTATCACCCACCTTGCCGAAGCGCTTCAATACAGGCCGATAGAGGATAAATAGAAGTTGTTATCGACGAAATATTGACATTAATATACAGAAATTTTAGTATGATAGTGTATGAAACATGCACTTACAATTGTTAAATCTTCACCAGTTGAAATACTACCAGCAGGAAAACGGACATACCAGGAAACCATACAGACTATCAAGGCTATCAGAGTAAAATATGAGAAGCTAGTAAAAGAGGAAAAAGCTCAGTCTTCAAAGACTCATGTCAGTTTTCTTTGATCCTTCTTTGTCTTCGAAAATTACTGATAATATAGTCCCAGATACAGGTGTGTTATCACTAATGGCTTTAGATCCAATTTTTTTCTCCGAATTTCGAGATCTATCAAAAAATGCTTGCATATTAATCGATCCGACCGTCAAGCTTGAATTTTTAAGAGGTGAATATCAAGAGCATTTGCTAGAAGATAAATTGAAATTTTTGGAATATAAACAATTTTATAACATGATAGATCATTATCAAATACACAAAAATGTCTTCAATAATGCTTTAACTATTTCTAGAATATACGCACACAACAAAAAAACCAATTTGAAATTAGGTGATAATTTAATAATTTCGAGATTAGCCTTATATTCTGAACCAGTATTGCTTGCAACATTAGATAAACACGATTATGGATCTATGTTGTTTGATAGAATTGGCGCTGTTGTGATCGAAAGAACGACGAGAGAAATGGATGATATATTGTCGATAATGCAATTATTAAGATTTAATGCTGATAAATTTCACACCTGCATATCTCGGTTGCCACGTTGATTGTTGGTCAATCCAATAGATAACCCCCCGGTCGTTTGCACAAACGGGGGGTTAAGGCAGTCCCGCCCGTGAAGGCGGGAAAAAATTTTTAATTAAAAATTCAATTAGCCGCCGATTTTGAACATTCCTGTTCCGCAAACCGGACATTTTCCCTTGAGCGCGGGCTTGCCGTTCTTCAGCGTAACTTTCGTTGCGCTTGGATCTTCACGCTTTGCCCTGCATTTCACACAGTACATTTCTGCCATAGTTCTCTGTCACCTCCTTCTCATGGTTAGAGCCGCTACAAACTATGCACGCATGGATTTGATTCCGACCCCGCTTTGCAACCGAACCGCCATTTGCGTCCGTCCGGATGCGCGACAAGGAGGCAGGATTGCGCATGACACTCACCCGATCGTTCTCCAGAGCACTATCTGGCCGATAAGGATGAGTGTTGTAATGAGGAGCGTCATAAGAAGATCCTTTTTGATAGCCGAAAACTCCGATGGGTCCAGGGACAGTGTCCCAGTAGGAACCGGCTGCCGCTTTGCACTTGGCGTCACGGATGCGAGCGAAAAGGTCCCGGGAACGCTGTGGTCGGTTTGTGGTGCGGAAGGTGATGGCAATCCGGAGGAAGATGGTGCTACCGACGAAAGTTTCCGTCTGTATTCAGCGATTATTTTCTGCCGTTTTGTTTTTTTTGGCATAGCCTCAATCCGTTCGTGTTTTGAAGCGTAACATACGAACTTTACGCTTGTCAATCAGGATTGGCTTTGGGAATGATTGACAAACGAAAGGTGATTCCGTAGTATGATGCATACAAAGAGTGTTCACCCCT
>CAYTIP010000097.1:0-3891 GCA_964437805.1 uncultured Gammaproteobacteria bacterium
GTTCACTGCGTTGATATAGGCATTAAGGTCATGCATGAGCGGTTCCAGCCAGAGCGCCCCGTAGCAGAGATATGCCCACTTCGTGTCGATGGTCGTCTTGAATTCGTTTTCCATGCGGGTGGAGACGTATTTCTCCAGATTCCGATGCGCCTGGACGATGATCTCGGCTGCCGGCGCCTCATAGATGCCGCGTACCTTAAGGCCGACAACCCGGTCCTCAATGTGGTGGGTAATACCGACGCCATGCCTGGCTCCTATCGCGTTCAGCTGTATTATGATTTCGCTAAGTTTCATCCCTGTCCCGTTCAATCCGACCGGTATCCCTTTAAAAAACTCGACGGTTACCACTTCAGCCGCATCCGGTGCTTTCTCGGGCAGGGTACAAACCGACAGGATACGCTCCAGCGGCGGAATTACTGCGGGATTTTCGATTTCTCCGCCTTCGCCGGTCACCCCCCACATATTGTCGTCATAGGAATACAGTTTATCCGCAGTCTGTTTGACCGGGATGCCGTGTTTTTTTGCATAGGCAAGCTCTTCATCACGCCCCATGGACCATTCCCGAACCGGAGCGATGATCTTGATGTCCGGATTGAGGGTAAGGGCCGTTCCTTCAATACGCACCTGGTCATTTCCCTTTCCCGTACATCCGTGGGCGATGCAGTCGGCACCGACCTGTGCCGCAATCTTTACCGCCCATTTGGCAAGGAGCGGGCGGCCGATCGGCGTGGACAAATGGTAATTACCCTGATAGGACGCATTTGCCTTGATCCCCTTGGCGATGTACTCGTTTGCAAATTCGTCTTTGGCGTCGATGACGAACGCTTCTACCGCACCCAGATCCAGCGCCTTTTTGCGGATACTGTCCAGGTCGTCGGTCTGCTGGCCGATGTCGATGGTAAGAGCAATCACTTCCGCTTTATATTCTTCCTGAATCCACCGGAGCATGACTGAAGTATCCAGTCCGCCGGAATACAGGAGAACGACTTTTTTCACTTCCCCGCGCTTTCCCTCATAGGAGGCTACTTTTACGTATTCCTTCGTTTTTGTCATATTTATGCCTATTTATGCAAAAATTACCTGAATATAGAGAATATTCGTGTAATTTTTCCAAAAATTCTTTTTTCCAATTTAAAAAAGAATACCACGGGAATACGAAACACTGTCAAGGGATCAAAATTAACGGAAATATCGGAATTAATCCGAAAAATGGAAGTTTTTCTTCGGAAAAAACCGCGGATTATAACGAGGAGACCTGCAAAAGTGAAGATTCGAGTATTTGGCTGGCTTCCCGGACTGCGGCAAGATAATCGGGTTTTCCGATGCCTGCAAAAATAATTCCGCGGGAACTGTTCACGAACAACCGCTTCCTGTCCGTACCGAATAACCCCTTGAGGACGTCGACCGATCCTCCCTGCGGACCGATACCCGCAACCAGAAGCGGCATGTCCGGACCCACGATCTCCCGCACTCTCCTGAGTTCGGCAGGATATGTTGCCCCGGACTCGACGAATACGTTGCCGTTGGTGTTCCATGCCGATACAACACGCTCTGCAACGACTTCGTACACACGTTTCCCGTCTTTCAGTTCCAGATCCTGGAATTCGGCAGCACTGGGATTGCTGTCGTGGATGTAGACACACACGCCGTGCGTTTCGTCGGTCAGGTAATCGCGTACGGTATCGAATCCGAACCACGGCGTCACCATGACACAATCGAATCCAAGCCAGTCGAAAATTTCCTGCTTCACCATGAGGACGGACTCGCCCATTTCCGACCGTTTGCAGTCGGCAAGGACGGGGATATCCGGGTACGTGTTCCTGAGGTACTCGTTTGTTCTTCGCAATCCTTCCAGACCTTCTGCGCCGAAGCCCGCGTAAAAGGCGACGTTCATTTTATAGGCGCAGGCCTTATCATGCGTCGCGCCGATGATATCGGCATTGAATGCGAACACGGTATCGGCGATCGAGGAATTCTTTTTCCATTGGTCGGGAATCCGGTCGTATCTGCTGTCCAGACCGACACAAATCCCGGAGGTTTTCTTCTGGAAACTCGATAGAAGTTTTTCCCGAAACGTATTACGCATCTCTATAAGTATACACAACACCGAGTTTTCCTGCCTGTTTATCCGCTTTGGTTAACTGTGCTTCAACACTCATTCGATCTTTTATGACTTCTGCCGTGACGATCTCCCCAATGCTGGCCACCGCGCTTATCGCCTTAACCTTTGCGGAGTTGTCCGTTACGAGGTGGGCAATATGCCTGATGCCCAGATAGTCAATGACCGCGGATAATGTATCGTATTTGCGTGCATCCACCGGCGATCTGGTTTCCGCATAAAAGAGCTGTGCAGCGCTTCCATTACCCATGGCAATGCCCAATTCATGCTCCATACGCCGCTGTACCTCCAATGTCGCACCCTTATTTGCCTCCCCATGCGCTCGTCCTTCATCATCCCGCATGTTGATAATGCACATGGCCGTCCCTTCCTCCGCACGGCGCAGTTCATTTCTCGTTTGTTCCAGACAGTCACAGTGATTATCTCCACCCTGAACACCGTTCGTGCAGATGGAATCGGCACGGAAATACGCCTCATCCTGATTGCCATATCTGGCAATGCGGAACGTTTGGAATCCCCGCTGTCCTTTGCGCTGCGCCGCAACTAGTTGAACGGAGAGTTCGACACCGTTTTGCCGCAAAGGATAGGATATGATATTCCGAACGACAATATGCTGCCCTTCCACCTCAATTAACTGTTCATTGGCCTGTGTACTTTTTTGCAGCTGACGGCGGATCAACGCTTCGCTAATCTCCGGTATACCGTCCGGATTCATTGGAGTCTGCTCGCCGTCAAAAGGTCGCAGTAGTCGGACACCATCCAAAAACATCTGCTGGTATCGTGCCGGCTCATGCCCGGGATAGAAATATGCGAGCGTGGTAGCTACCCCCAATCCATAATCCTGATAAAAGGGCTTTTCCCCCATTGCCAACAGGATTCTTCCTGCAGCCACATCGTCAATACCGGGATACAACTTCATGACGGTGAGTATTTTCCCGTACCACCGCTCTTCGTTGATATCCTGCTGGCCGTCGTTGATCAAGCGTTTTTCCCCATCATGAATATCAGAGGCTTTTCTCTGGATCAGAAAGGCCGGTCCGGGATAATTGGCTATCTCCTGACGCGCATTTGCCAATTCATGCTGCACTCTGCTGTCGGCAAGTTCTTTGAGGAACAATGGTACTGTATCCGTTACCAATAACGGCTCTACATCATGATCGTATAATCTGCTTTTGACCTGGCTATTGGCCAACACACGAAACTCTCCTCCCCGAAAATCCATCGGACGCCCTTTTGCGGGGAATGAACGGAGTAAAAATGCATCGAATCGTCCCTGATCCGAATGAAGTGGATAATGACCTTCTTTATGCACGCTGGCGACGCCTTCTTCCCATGGCATGATAAGCGTGTGCTCGCTTTGGATCGTATGAGCCCGACTGGCATCAACGATTTCCCGAACCAACGGGTTTCCCAATAACATACCTATCTCTGCATGTTTCATATATATGGTTTGCTTCCCCAAAAACGAAGTCTTATAGAAGAATCACGTATCCGTGATACCCCCTAATTCCCGATAAATCCAAAGTAATTCTACAAAATATCCGCATCAGAATCAACTATAGGATGATTATCCTGGACGAACCTCCTCATCTGAACGAAAAACCGCTGTTTACTGAACCGATCTGCCTGAGCCAGGCAGGCTCCTTCCCAATTTCGGTTTTTGGTCAGTCGTTCGAACCGCAGAATCGCATCCCGAATCGAAGTTGCATCAGAAGTTTGGAACAATACGCCGGTTTTTCCGTCCAGGACGGTTTCCTTCACGCCGCCCTGAG
>CAYTIP010000098.1:0-3880 GCA_964437805.1 uncultured Gammaproteobacteria bacterium
CGTCACGATGTCGTCAAACACGTCAAACACGTAATGGGTGACCATGGCGCCAAACAGGACAACCCAGGTATTCCAGTCAAACAGGAACGCGATAGTGACCGCAAGCAGGAGAAACGCGATGACGTAAAAATTGTGGTAGGACAAATCCGTGTTCTTCTTGTGGCCGTTTTCGATAAAAACCGTCACCATGCGCCATTGGCCATTCCTTAGAAACTGCTTGATCTGCGTCGTATACGAATCCCGGCGACCGTATGTGAGGAAGTAGAACAGATGTTCGATATCCGGAAGGAGTGATCCGATGATCGAAAGAATGAGCCATCGGACGTTGAACTCTCCCCATGTCTCCCGAAGCACCCACGCCCACGCGACACCCAGGAGGGCATGGTAGATTTCATGCCGGGTATGCCAAAAAATAAATCCTGCACCCTTTACCCGGGCCAGGTGTCTTCTCAATCGAACCATAGGAAGAACAAGAATGACGAACAGTAGTCAAAGGCTATGGTAGTGGAATGGGGTACCTGTTGACAAGGGGGCGGTGCGCTCGGGTATAGTAAATATATGAAAATGATCCAAACAGTTCTCATCGGCGTCTTCGTATTCGTGATTGCAATTCTTGGGTATAAAACCCTCCAGCCTTTTTTCGGCAAGAATCCCCTCGCCGGCGAATTCCACGGAAAACTCGTCTATGCGCCGCCGTTTGTGGATGATTCGACGCCTGAATCCGATGTTCTGGGCGATACGACTGACAAACGCATCGATGTGGATCTGAGTAACCAGAGAGTGTATGCGTATGAAGGAAGTACAAAGGTGAACGAATTCGTCGTCTCGACGGGTTTATGGGGCAGGACGCCGACCGGATCCTTCACCATCCAGCGGAAAGTCCGTTCGCAAACCATGGCCGGCGGAAACAAATCCCTGGGAACCTATTATTACCTTCCGGGCGTCCAATGGGTGCAGTATTTCGGAAACAAACAAATCCCTTGGAGTCGCGGATTCTCGTTCCATGGAACGTATTGGCACAACAACTTCGGCCATCCCATGAGCCATGGGTGCGTCAACATGAAGACGCCGGAAGCACAATGGCTGTATGACTGGGCACCGATGGGAACGACCGTTTCGATCTACGGGACGGCACCGGCAAGCTAGCCCGCGGCCGATGACGACCTGAGATACTGCCGGGTGCGATCTAACCTGACAATCCGTAATTTCGCTGTCTACAGCTCCAGGCTTTTGAGGTATTCCCGGAATTCACCGTTGATGTCCTTGTGCCGCAGGGCAAACTCCACAACGGTCTTGAGGTATTCGAGTTTATTCCCCGTGTCGTAGTATTTCCCGTTCTTGATCTCGGCTGCCAATATCCGTTTCTTGTCCCCCAGCATCAATTTCAGGGCGTCATTGTAATAGAGTTCTTCGCCTTCCCGCAGGTTGCTCTTGGCCTGGTCAAGGTAATCGAAAATATCCGGCGTCAGGATGAATCCGCTGACGTTGGCCAGATCCGACGGTGCATTGGCCTTTCCGGGCTTTTCGATAATGGTTTCCACATCGATCAGGCCGTTGCGGATCTTTTTCCCGCCTGCCACACCGTACCGGTCGTATTCCTCGTCTTTCGTCAGCCGGATGCTGGCCAGAACGGAACAGCCGTATTCCTCATATACTTCAAGCATCTGCGCAAAACGCGATTTGGGTTCTGCTTTGATGAAATCGTCGCTCCAGGTGTAGATGAACGGCTCGTTCCCGACGATATGGCGGACGTTCAGAAGCGGCGTCCCGTTACCATACGGGCCTTTCTGCCGGACATAGACGAAATTCGCCATATCGGAAATCTGTTCGATGTCGTTGAGAAGCGGAAGTTTCTTGGGGCCTCCCATCCGGAGATTATCGATGAGTTCCATGCTGGGCCGGTCGAAATGGTCCTCGATCGTCCGTTTGTGGTATCCGGTGACGATCACGATGTCCTCAATACCCACGCTTACCAGTTCCTCGACGATGTACTGGATGATGGGTTTGTCCACGATCGGAAGCATTTCCTTGGGCATTGCCTTCGTCTGGGGAAGGAAGCGTGTGCCGAATCCGGCGGCTGGGATGACTGCTTTCCGAATTTTCTGGACGCGTTTCATAACATGCCCTCCTTTGGGGTTCTCCCGTATACGGACTTTTTGCCTTTCAGAACGTACTGATCATTGTATTCCCGATGCATTCTCCCTGTCAATTTGATACCATGGGAGAGGTATGAACTACCGCGTACTCCCATTGCTGCTTATCGGACTTTTGACGGTTCCCACAATCCGGATCCATGCCGAACCGATCAAACCGGACATCAGAAATTACGATGTGTTCGTCGACCAGCGTCCAATGCCCGTCGTGACCTGTATGGGCAAAACGCCCGAAGAATGGATCTCCCAGCACATCGGCTACAACCAGCTTCAGGGAAACGACATGAAATTCTCCGACGATCTCTTCACCGACGGCGACCAGGTCGAAGGCATCACCGAACGCCTGACTCCCTACACCGCCAAACAGGCCATGAACAAAACCATGGATGAACAGGGCAACAAACCCTCGTGGGTCGGCTCTATCTGCTACTACCGGGGCAGCGGGAACGGCCAGATTATCAGCAGTGAACTTATCACTGCCGAAGCGCCGATCACGACCGCATTCAAAAAAATCCGCTACGGCAATATCCCGCTCTCCGCTTACATCGCCCGTGGCCATCTCCAGCTTACCGGCAACACCTACGACACGCAGAACGACCCATTGGAACCCGATCCGCAGAAACAGTCCAAATGCGACGTCACGCCTCCGGGTGTGAACCAGGCGGCCCGTGTGGACAAGGGCACGGGCATGAACGTCTTTTCCTCCTTCTTCGAACAGCTCCAACTGGCGGCTGCTTGCCAAATCTGCGCCTGCGAGGATACGAAGATGTATATAAAAACCGATAGTACGATCCAGTATGATACTGACCCGCTCTGCCGAAGTACAGGGTGCGACCAAACACAGGTGAATACCGTGGACCCCAAGAGCCGTGCAACCCAGGAATCCCAGGATTCCGGCGGCTGGATCAACGCACAGGCGCGCCCGGGCCTTCTCCAAGTCATCCACCAGCTCGTGACGACACTGTTTGGCAGCATCACCGGGAAAGTCGACGCCCAACAGACAAAAAATAAGGTCAACGCGCCCACCGCTCCGTCCAGTTACTACACGACCAAAAGTCTGGAAGTCGGCATGGACTTCCTCAACTGCAAACTGTTCCCCTACGCCAAACGCGAGCAAATGCCGGAGTGCAAAACAAGCTGGATCAAGGCGCTGGTCGGCTCGGTAGCAAACCAATTACAGAATCCCTGACGCCGGCCGATGCTTTCTTTTTTCGGTGGAATATGATAGGATTAAATCCTAAGTGAATCAGTCGACCCCGGGAGGGGTCGTTTGATGTTTTTCTTGTATGGAAAAGCCGACCATGCCCGCCTTCAGCGCAAACCCGCTCAAATTCATTAAGGAAGTCGAGCAGGAGCTGAAGAAAGTGACCTGGCCATCGCGGGAAGAGACGATCAAGCTGACCGGAATGGTTATCATCATCTCCGTTCTGGTCGCGTTTTTCGTCGGCGGCCTGGATGCGGGGCTGATTCAATTGACATCATTAATGTATCATTAAAACAGTATGGATAAACCCAATCCCACACTGAACCAAAAAATCGAAGAGGATACGAAGAACAAGGCGATCATCACGACGTCGGATGCACCAATTCCGGAAACGTCCAAATGGTACGTCGTCCACACCTATTCCGGCCACGAAAACAAAGTCGCGACAACCCTCAAACAGCGCGTCGACACGATGAAGCTGGCGGACAAGATCTTCCAGATCGTCGTCCCCACCCGAAACATC
>CAYTIP010000099.1:0-3853 GCA_964437805.1 uncultured Gammaproteobacteria bacterium
GTGTTCACCCCTATGATCGGATATATCGTTGTTATCGTTGGTCTGATTGCCTGGAATGCTGTAATAAGCTTTTTCCTCTATCGGACAATTTCCCACTATAACCGGCTGACCGCTGGTGTCACGTCCCGCTCGCTCAAGGAGTCGCTGGAGAAAATTCTGGATGCGTATCTGAGGAACAAGAAGGAAATCGGAGCGCTTACCCAGGGACTCTCAGCACTCGAACACAGAACGAAGTACCATCTGCAGAAAGTCGGCATCGTCCGATTCAATCCGTTTTCGGATACGGGCGGTAGCCAGAGTTTCACGATTGCCATGCTGGACCGCGGTGACAGCGGTATCGTCATGACCTCGCTCTATGCACGGACGGGCAACCGGTGGTATATTAAATATATTCAAAACGGCATCGGAAAGGATGTGGAGCTGTCCCGGGAAGAAAAGGCAGCCATAAAAGAAGCCACGGACTCCGCAGCCCAGCAAACGAAGGAGTAATTATGCCAAACACCATTGATGAACGACTTCAAGAACCGCAACGTCCGACCGTAAAACTCCAGAAAAAGCAATTTATATTCTTCGGACTGGTCGGAATCGCGCTGTACCTGTTGTCCACCGGTATCTCGTATGCGGTGTTCTCCATGCGCCCCAAGGATATTGTCGAGGTGAAGCCCCCCACGACGCTGGATACCAAAGTGAAGAAGCCCACCCGACATTTCCTGGCGGAATCGTCGGTTCCAAGAAATGAAATGTGTCCCATCAACGGGGAGATGTATACCACCAAGGAAAAGGATATCTGGGTCAAGCGCCGGCCGCTGGCAGTCATGATCGAGAACCATACGGAAGCCCGGCCGCAATCGGGGTTGTCATTCGCCGACGTGGTGTATGAATCCGTCGCCGAAGGCGGCATCAGCCGGTTTATGGGTGTATTCTACTGCGGCCTTTCCACAGGGAACGTCCTCCTGGCGCCCGTGAGAAGCGCCCGTACCTACTTCCTCCCCTGGGTACTTGAATATGACGCCTTATACAACCATGTCGGTGGTGCCGGCAACTGCAGCGACGACACCGTGGACGAACGCGCAAAGGCACTCTGCCAGATCGACCAGTGGAAAGTTAAGGATATGGACCAGTTCGGCATTTCCTTCCCGACCTGCTACCGCAACTATGACCGGCTGGATCACCCGGTTGCCACCGAGCACACCATGGTCTGCCAGACGGACAAGCTGTACAAACTCGCCTCCGACCGCGGCTGGACGAACGTGGACAGCAAGGGCGTATCTTGGGACAAGAATTTCACCCCGTGGAAATTCAAGGACGATGCCAAGGATGCTGACCGGGGGACAACCAACAGCATCAGTTTCGTCGCTTGGAAGGGATACGAGAAGGATTACGGCGTCCAGTGGACGTACGATAAAGCCACGAACAGCTACCTGAGGAACAACGGCGGTAAGGCACATAAGGATCTGGAAACGGATGAACAATTGAGCGCAAAAGCAGTGGTCATCATGTTTGCCAAGGAAACCGGGCCGGTAGATGACCACATGCATCTTTTGTATGCCAACGTGGGCTCAGGCAACGGACTCCTGTTCCAGGACGGGAAAGCCGAAAAGATTACCTGGGAAAAGGAAGATCGTACGGACCGTACGATCTTTACGGATGCAAACGGCAAACAAGTACAGTTAACCAGAGGGCAGATATGGATCCATATGCTGCCGATCGGAACGACCGTGACGTATTAGTCTCGGCGGATCGCTTCTGCCCGGTGAATACAAAGGAGCTTTATGCCTCTTGAGGATATCATCATATCTCGGGTAAGAAGGAAGATTCTCGAGTTGTTCCTGACCAATCCCGGACAGATGTTCCACGTGCGGGAGATTGTCCGAAAGGTTTCCGAAGAGATCAACGCCGTGCGTCGCGAGCTGGCCCACATGGAAAAGGGCGGCATGGTGACCAAGGAGCAGCGCGCAAACCGTCTTTTCTACACGTTCCGGAAAGACTATCCCCTGTACGCCAATCTTCTGGAGCTCATCATCAAATCCACCGGATTGGGATGGGATCTCATCAAACGGCGCGCGAAACTGGGGAAGGTCAAATTCATCATGTTCTCCGGCCGCTTTATCCGCAATATTCCGCCACGAAGTCCCAACGACATCGATATCCTCATCGTGGGATCTGTCGTCCTGCCTGAACTGTCCCAGCTTATCAAAACGGAAGAGGTGAAGCGGGGCAGGGAGGTAAACTATACGGTAATGACCGAGGAGGAATTCGACTTCCGCAAACGCAGACGCGATCCGTTTGTCGTTTCCATCCTGGAGGGTTCCCGTGTCATGATTATCGGGGATGAAGAGGATCTGGTAAGAACTTCATAAAGGATATACACTTACTTCTATGCTTAAAACCCCCAAACGACTGTTTCTTTTTATCGCTATTCTGACGCTTGTTGCGGTGGTCATCGATTTGCCCGAGCGTATGACCGTTTCCCTGCCGATTGGGAAAGACGGATGGAAGACGGAAATCCGTGCACCCCGTTTCCAATTCCAGGTCGGACCCGTAAAGGTGGATAAGGTATTTACGACGCAGTTGGGACTGGATCTTGCCGGCGGTACACATGTTGTCCTGGAGGCCGACATGCGGGATATTCCCCAGGCAAGCAGGAATGATGCACTGGAGTCTGCCAAGCAGGTTATCGAGCGCAGGGTAAATTTCTTCGGCGTTTCCGAACCCGTCGTCCAGTCGGTGATCAGCGGGGAATCCTACCGCATTATTGTCGAACTTCCCGGTGTAAGCGACGTACAGTCGGCATTATCCCTCATCGGCCAGACTGCAAAACTGGAGTTCCGGGAGTTTACCGAAGATAGCCAATCGACCCAATCCGCCTATGTCCTGCCGACTACACAGACAACCAAAGCCGTGGACATTTCCGGAAAGGATTTGAGCCGCGCACAGCTTTCGTTCAACGGGAATACGGGAGAACCCGAGGTTGCCATCACCTTCACGACCGAAGGAGGCAGGAAGTTTGCGGATGTAACCAAACGATTGGTCGGAAAGCCGCTGGCGATATTCCTGGATGATCTTCCCGTGATGTGGCCGACGGTGAAGAACGAGATCACGGACGGAAATGCCGTCATATCCGGAGGATTTACGACCGACGAGGCCAAGCGCCTTTCCCTCCAGCTCAATGCCGGCGCGCTGCCGGTCCCGGTATCCGTCGTCGAGAAGCGGATCGTCGGAGCGACACTGGGTGCCGATTCCGTCACCAAAAGCGTGAGGGCCGGACTCATCGGATTGGGAATTGTCGCACTCTTTATGATTCTCAAATACGGCTGGCTTGGACTGCTGGCCGATATGGCGCTTGTCGTGTACGGTCTTCTGACCCTTGCGCTGTACCGTATCATCCCCATAACTCTCACACTCCCGGGAATTGCGGGATTCATCCTGTCCATCGGCATGGCCGTCGACTCCAACATCCTCATTTTCGAACGGTTCCGTGAGGAGGTGCGCAAAGGAAAACCCTGGCAGATGGCCATGGAACTGGGATTCGGGAAGGCGTGGGACAGCATCCGGGATGCCAACGTTACGACCATTATGACATCCATCATTCTGTATAACCCCGGGAACTGGAATTTCCTCCCGACATCCGGGCTCGTACGCGGATTCGCAGCGACGCTCTTCCTGGGAGTCATGATCAGTCTGTTTACGGGTATCATCGTGACACGTACGTTTATCCGTGTTCTCTATAGGGGACCGAAGGAGAAAAAAGTATGATCCGTTTTTCCCGCTATACAATCGTCTATATCCTGATTTCGTCGTTGGTACTGGTACCGGGTATATTCTCGCTCCTCCGGTGGGGATTGAAACCTTC
>CAYTIP010000100.1:0-3836 GCA_964437805.1 uncultured Gammaproteobacteria bacterium
TTCTCCGACCACTACACCGATATCTGCGGCATGGAGTGCGGGAGCGTCATTCACGCCGTCTCCCATCATAGCCACGATCTCGCCGTTTTGTTTGAGCGCATCGACAATGAGATGTTTCTGGTCGGGCGTCGTTCTGGCAAACAACCGGACGGTCTTCACCCGTTGCCGCAATGCTTCCGGAGATATCTTTGCGAGCGCTTCCCCCAGCATGATTTCGTCAGCCCGGATATCGATCCCCAACTCCGAAAGGACGAACTTGGATGTGTGCGGATAGTCGCCTGTTATGACGATCGTCCTGATCCCTGCGGCGGTCGCTTTTGCCAGCGACTCCTTCACACCCATACGTACCGGATCGGTGAACAGAAGCATACCGGTCCACACCAATCCGTTTTTGGCATCATTTACCTCAAGCGTCCGTTTGGAGGCATCCACGTATTTCCTTGCAAATCCGACCACCCGCTTGCCCTCACTGGTGGCTTTCTCGATCGAGGTACGGATTTCGTTCTTCTGGTCGTCCGGCATCGTGGACCAGGAAAGAAGCAATTCCGGGGCGCCGTTCACGAATACCATGTTCCTGGTATCGGACCATTCATGGAGGCTCATGAAAAACCGTTCTTTGGGCGAAAAAGGAATACTGTCCAGCTGCCGGCGATCGGATGGATTGTGCCGGGCACGGTGTTTACCCCAATCGTAGGCGGATACGAGCATCGGATCATCCAGATCATTGGCCAGAAGCACCTGCTGTGCAAGTTCCAATTCATCACCCGTATGACCGACTACCTCCGTCTTCCCTTCCGTCAATGTACCAGTCTTGTCTACACAGATGACCGTAACCCCGCCCAACGTTTCGGCTGCAGACAAACGGCGCACTAAACCCTTGTGCTTCAGAATCCGCTGCATGCCGATTGCCAACACAACCGTGAGGGAAATGGGGAGTCCTTCGGGAATGCTGGATACCGCAAGTGCCACCGACGTGAGGAAAATCTCCCGGATACTGAACCGGTACAGTATTCCCAATACGAATATGGATATCGTGAGGATACCGATAACGACAACCAATTGCCTGCTGAAACGACCTAACTGGCGCTGAAGGGGCGTATCACCCTCGGGCTTCTGGATTTGCGTGGCAATCGCACCCATTTTCGTTGCGGTTCCGGTGGCTGTGATCTCCATGTTTCCCTGACCCGAACCGACTGTCGTCCCCATACTCGCCGCGTCCCGGACTTTTTTTATGACCGCCACACTCTCTCCCGTCAGGAGGGATTCGTCCACGTACATCCGGTTGGCAAACAGCAAGGTGCCGTCTGCGGGGACCTTCGATCCCTGTTCCAATACGACGATATCCCCGGGCACCAAATGTGCCGTATCGACCTTCGAACGTTTTCCGTCACGGATGACGATGCTTTTGTGGGTTACGTATTTATTGAGTGCGGCAAGTGCATTCCCTGCCCGCTCCTCCTGAACATACCCCAGGACGGTATTGATGAGTACCGCAAACAGAATGATCACGGCGTCGGTGATATCGCCGATCATGACAGTGACTGCGGAAGCCGCAAGCAGGATGAAAATCAGTGGGCTCTTGAGCTGTGACAGGAACAGGACGAGTTTTCCTGGACGGGGTTGTTCAGGGAGGATGTTCTCCCCGTACTTCAATCGGCGCTGTGCTGCCGTTTCTTCTGTCAGTCCGACTACATCAACATGCATAGGTACGTATTATGGGTGGAATAATATCCGAAGTGTACCGACGATGACGTTTCTGCGGAAACGAACCGCGTGCGTCGCAGTTGGCGCATGAATTCAGTATACCATGGCTGGATTCTTCCACGATTACCGCAAGCCGATGCGGCGGGTTGATACCTACGGAGTGAGGAAATTAAACAGATATCCCATCCCCATAATGCCGATTATGGTTACCAGAAAAAATACCGTCAACAACGGCAGCTTCATTGCTTTACCAAGAATCAGGGCTTCCGGTATGGACAGGGTGACTGTCGCGGTCATGAACGCGAGCGCCGTTCCCAGTGGAACCCCTTTGGAAATAAGTGCCTCCATGACCGGAATGACGCTCACGGAATTGGCATACAGCGGTACCCCCAGGAGCGTTGCCGCGGGTACCGACCACCACCGGTTTGCCGATAGGTACGATGCAAAAAACCCGGCAGGCACGAACCCGTGGATCAGGGCGCCGATGCCGATACCCGCAAACACATACGGAAGGAGACTTCGGGTAATCTGCCACCCTTCGGTCCACCATCGGATAACCGACGTACGCAACGGAACGTGCTGTCTGTGGACTGCCGCTCCGCTGCCAGCGGTAAATCGCAGGAGTGACGGCTCGATAAACCGTTCCATGTGCAGCTGCTGGATGATCATACCCCCCAGCATACCAACGACTATTCCCATGGCGTTATAGATGAGCGTCGTCTGCACCCCGAATGCCGACGGAAACAACGCAAGGGATGCCTCGTTCACCAACGGCGAAGTAATGAGGAATGCAAACGTCACGCCCAAGGGGATACCTGCGCCGACGAACCCGATAAACAACGGGATGGATGAACACGAGCAAAATGGTGTAACGACACCGAATACGGCTGCCAGGAAATAATCGAATCCATACCAATTCCGCTTGGTAAGAATCGTACGGATCGTATGCACCGGAAGATACTGACGGACTACTGCCATAAGGAAATTTATAACAAGAAGCATGAGGAATATCTTCAGGGAATCGTAGATGAAGAAGTTCACGCTGTTCCCGACGGCACTATCGTGGGGAATGGATAACAACCTGAACGTCAGGGTATCCGCAAACCATCCAATTGGGAGAAATATATCCATAGGAGCTCAGGGTATCTACTTTCCGCATTTGCATTGTCCGCTGCCACAGCATGCTTCTGCGTTCTCCTCTCCTGCCTGCCTGATAGCCTGTTTGATCGCATGGATATCCGGCACGAACCCCACCATTACCGGCTTTCCGTCTACAGCCAATACCGGCGACTGCATCAAACCCATTTCGATAATCCTGTTGACGTCCGTCACGTATTCGACCGTATCCGGCAACCCCAGTTCTCCGACTGCTTTCCTGGTCAGCTCAAAGAGCTTATGGCATGTGGCACAACCCGATCCCAATACCTGGATGTTCATAGTGTCTCCTTTCCGAATCCTTTCAAGGCAAACAGTATTTCCGTAATACGTGTCCCGCGGTCCGTCAGAGAGTACCGCACCCATTGCCCATCCTTTCTGACCGTCAGAATTCCTGCTTCCTTCAGGTCCTTCAGATGATGCGATATGAGGCTTTGGGAAAGACCAACATGCCGCTCGATTTCACAGACGCAATGTTCTCCCTGCCGGAGAATACACAGGATTTTCAGCCGGCTTTCCTCCCCGACTAGTTTGACAAGCGAAGAGAGTGACGTAACGTCTTCGTATTCATGCGTAGTACCCACACAGCAATTATATGAATTCATATTCATATATTATACCGATAGCGGTGACCGGTTACAATACCCGGCTATTATGAGTGTGCCCCGTCCGAATGAGCTGCAAGCAACGAATCCCCATATCTGATATACTTGGATGATCGAAAGGAGGAGCAAACTATGGATGGTACGGTAAAGACAAAAACGGATCGCGGATTCGGCTTTATCTCTCGTGACGGTGAAATGAAAGATCTTTTCTTTCACTCGAAGGATCTGGTCGATGTCACATTCGACGAATTGCAGGTCAACGACAAAGTCACGTTTGAAGTCGTGGACGGTCCGAAAGGCCCAAGCGCCAAGAACGTAAAGCGGGTCTAATACCCCGACAAGTTCGCAATAAACAAAAAAGCTCTGCACTGC
>CAYTIP010000101.1:0-3835 GCA_964437805.1 uncultured Gammaproteobacteria bacterium
GGGCGACGATCGTCTATGAGTACCAAGCTGCATTACCCAGGGTCTATCTTCCGCTTCGCGTATCGGTTGAGGCGGACGGGAAGGCGATTATCCGCAGGATGAACGAAAACACATTCGTTGCCGGTGAGGATGCGATTCTGGAGGAACGCGCGGATATCCCCGTGCGAATCGCAGCGGACGCAAACGAATCAGTCGCATTCAAATCCTATTCGGACAACCGCATGGTCTTGGATGTCCGGTTGTCACGGATGGGGCTGGTTCTCATCAACACGCCGTTCGATCAGGGATGGCGGGCAACCTCCGGAGGAAAACAGATCCGTGTGTACCGCGCAAATTATCTGTTCATGGGCGTTGTGCTGGATGCGGGGGAGCATATCTTGGAACTGATATATGACTAATAATTCCTTACGGTACCGGATTGTACTCCTTGGCATCGTATTGTTGGGCGCGTTCCTCAGGATGTATAAATTGGACACAGTTCCGCCGTCGCTCAATTGGGACGAAGCAGCCTTCGGATACAACGCATATTCGATCCTGAAAACCGGGAAAGATGAATACGGCATACCGTTCCCCCGGTACTTCCGTTCGCTGGACGATTACAAACTGCCCGTGTATACCTATCTCACTGCGGGTTCTATAGCAGTATTGGGGTACAACGATGTTGCCGTCCGGTTTCCTTCGGCGCTCTTGGGGACGCTTACGGTTCTTGCGGTGTACGGACTCGTCCGGGAACTCGCCGGACGATCCGGAGTGCGCGACGACCGTTCCCGAATACTGGCATTGACGGCTGCCTTTTTCTCAAGCATCCTTCCGTGGAATATCCAGTTCTCCCGCATGGCTGCGGAAGCAAATGCGGGGCTTTTTTTCCTGGTTACCGGTATATTCCTTTTTCTCCGGGGTCTGCGGTTGAACCGCTGGCTCTTAGCGCTATCGATCATCAGTTTCGGTTTTTCCGCGTATTCCTATCTCAGTTTCCGCATCGTATCGGTTCTGGTGGGCGTACTGCTCGTCGTACTCTACGCCAAACAGCTCAAAAAAATTCCGAAAGGCCCGATGATTGCGTGCATGGTCCTGTGTCTGTTTCTGGGGATTCTCCTTATCGGAGATACGTTTTTCCAGTCGGTCCACATCCGGTTCAAGGCGACCAGCATATTCAACACACAGGAGGCGCACGATGTGTTTGCCCATAAACTGGCGGAAATGCAGGAGGACGCAAAACAGGGAATCAACATCCCCCGGCGGATTTTCCATGACTACCAGCCGTTTACCGCAGCGGACCTTATCGCCAAGGGGTATCTCACCCATTTTTCCCCGCTGTTCCTGTTTTTCGATTATGACCAGAAACAGCACCATACCCCGTTCGTGGGACTTTGTTATCTTGGTTTACTGCCGTTTTTCCTGACGGGTATTTATGCGATACTCCGGCGGTTGAAGGTACGGGAAGCGCTGCTTGTTCTGGGACTCCTTCTTATTTCACCGGTTCCTGCATCCGTTACCTGGGATATTCCCCACGCAATACGGGCATTCGGCATGAGTATTCCGGTTTCGGTCTTTGCGGCATTCGGAGCTATACATATTCTGGAGGCATTGCCCAAGCGGCGGTTGCTGCGTACCGGAGTTGTTGCCGCGTTCGTCCTGCTGTTTGGGGTATCCGCATATTACTATTTTCACCAGTATATGCTGCACCTTCCCTCCGAACGGTCCAGGGACTGGGTCTACGGCAGGAAGGAAATGACCGAATATCTTGAAGCGCACAAAGGGGACTATGACCGCATCGTTGTTTCCACCAGCCTGGAATGGCCGCACATATTCCTGCTGTATTATTCCAAATTCGATCCGGCTGCATACATCGCACAGGGCGGGACGAAATCCGGCGGATTTGCCGAGGAGGGCAACCGGTATGGCAAGTATGAATTCCACCGTTTCCGGGCAGAGGATATGCATGCGACACGCACATTGTTTGTGGGGAAGCCGGAGGAGTTCCAGGAACATATCCGTCCGATCCGCGTGATCCAGTATCTTGACGGGACGCGTGGCATCTATATCGCAGAAGGCGATGTCAAACCCTGATGCCGGTATTAGCGTTTGACGATCCATTCGGCAATTCCCCAAACGCCGATGAAGATGAGGACAGCCCCACTTCCTGCCATTGCCAGGAGTCCAAAGAGAAACGAATCCGGCCAGTAGACCAGTTTGACGATATGGATGCCTGCCGGAACCGGAATGCTGCGGAGCGCGAAATCCGCCCGATATACCTTCGCCGGTACATCGTCCACGGTTGCCTTCCACCCCGGTGCCCAGGTATCCGAAACCACGAGCATTCCGCTTCGGGAAGTGGAAACCTCCAAGACCATATCGTTCATTCGGTATGAACGCATGCGAACGGATTCCGTGGCAACCTTCACCCCGGGCGGCTCCGGGAAAACGGGTTGATCGAGAATTGCCTGGTTTCGAAGATCCGTTCGTTCATCAAACAGGAGTTCCAACCAGTGCTTGTCGTCCGATGCCGCCAATACCGTGTGCGTCATGAATGCACGGGGATATGCATCCGGATTCTCCCATATGCGGTATGTGCCGTCTTCCCACACGATGCGGTGTGACGGATATGCTGCCTGGTACCAGTCGTTGTCCTTGGGTATACGCTGGACGATGTGGGTGATGTTCAGGAGCGACAGCAGGCGGCGGGTCGTAAACGCAGCTGCAGTTGACGTGGGGTTGAGTGGGATTTCTACGGATATCCTAGGAATCGATTTGATCGGGCTCCCTCCATTTTCGGCGGCTTTGACCAGTTGCCCATACCGGTAGCTGAATACCGGATTCATCCCTTCCGGACTGAAGATGTCGTAATTGACGTTGAGAGCGGATTTGATCCTGGATGCATCGTCGGCAAACGCGACACGGCCTATCCCAGCGCGTTGGGATAGTTCGGTGAGCAGCGGGTGATCCGGGAAAAAGAACTGCCGTTCCCCAAAATACAGGCTTTTGCGGGTCATATACCAGGAAGAGACGAGGGTAAGGAGGATGAGAAGGATGGGCACTGCACGCCGAATGCGCCGCACGCGGATGAGGGCGTATATGGCAACGAATGCCAGTGAGATAACTGCTGCTGAGAATACGCTGTTTCTGAGAGTGATCATCGGCAGTTGGGTAGTGGTGCGAACCGTAGGTTCTATAGCCGTCCGTATTGTGTGGCCAATCGAGCCGATCCACATGCCGGAACCGTGTTGTTCCGCCATGAAGGACAGGATGAACAATTCCACCAGTATGGCACAAACGAGGATACCGGATCCGACACGTCCCAGTAACGGACCCAGAAGTCGCGGATTATCCGTCCTAACGAGCCGGTCGAATCCGAATGCCGCCAGCACAGAGAAGCTGAATGTCGTGAGATAGAAGATTCTGCTGGGAAGCATTGACGAAAGAATCGGAATCGGCAGACCGAAGAGCCAACGGGTAAAGGGAGAGGAAATACCAAGAAACAGCGTAACTGCTCCACCTACAAGAAAGAACCGCTCTGTCGGTGTTTTTTTGGCGAAGGTGGAGAGAAGGAAGAATATAAGCGGAATAAAACCGATAAACAATGCTTTGTCATAGTAGGTTCCCATGCCGTGATAGTTGTATGACCCAGGGTTTCCCAGCCAGTCGGGGGAGAAAAAGGAAATGAGGTGTGACCAATGGACGAGGTATATCGACCTGATTTCAGGAATGCGTGACAGTTCCCTGGGAGACAGACGGTATGCTTCCCACGTGGTGAATAGATACGGTGCAGCCAGGAGAAGTCCAAAGCAGACGGATCCGGCAACCAGCAGTGCACGCCGGGAGGGTATGGTTGATC
>CAYTIP010000102.1:0-3833 GCA_964437805.1 uncultured Gammaproteobacteria bacterium
CGCTCCTTGATTGTGGTTTCCTTGAGTTTGACGTTGGCAAATGCTGCAGTCAACGGTGTCCCCCACATCGGAATGGATCCGAGCTTGGGGTAGATATAGGGAATGGCGCCGATATGGTCGTCATGCCCATGGGTAAACACCAGTCCCCGGATAAATTCCTTTTTGTTTGCCAGGTACCGGACGTCCGGAATGACGATATCGATGCCGTACATATCCGGATCGGGAAATCCGATGCCGCAGTCCACAAGCAGAATGTCCCGGATTTTCCCGTCATAGCGGTACTCGTACACAAACATATTCTTGGTGACGTCGCCGGTTCCGCCCAGCGGAAAGATGCGAACGGCGCCCTTCCCGGAGTCGGCGGAACCGACAAAGATATCCGCACTTTTCTGGAAATGCGCCTGTTGTTTTTGTTTTTGGTGTTGATGTTGGTTTTGGTGTTGTTGAAATTGTTGTTTCATATACGTTCTTTTTTTATATCGAAGAGCCTGAAGTATCTGCTTTAGGATCCTGAATACTTGGTTAATACATTTGGATATATGCCTTGATATTGGCTTCGGTGATTTTGAACTGCTGCCCCCGGCCTTCGACCACTTCGCGGGCGATTTTCCGGACAAGTCCGTTGATCGTGCGCTCAAGGCTGCGGATTCCGGCGTCATATCCAAGCGGCCGTACCATCTTCGCCCATATCGTATCATCGATGATCACCTGTTCCGGTTTCAATCCGGATTCCTGCAGCAGTGCCGGCAGTACGTAATCCTTGGCGATACGGATTTTTTCCTCGTCCGAATACGATGGCATCTGGATCGGTTCCAACCGGTCCATAACGGCGGTTGCGATATGCGTCGTATTGTTTGCCGTTGCCACAAACAGCACTTCCGACAGGTCAAACGGGTAATCCAGGAAATGGTCGGTAAACGCCTTGTTCTGTTCCGGATCCAGAAGTTCGACCAGTACACCCATGATATCCCCGCGCGTACTTTCGGCGACGCGGTCGACCTCATCCAGCAGGATGACGGGATTTTTGCTTCCTGCCATCCGCATAGCTTTGAGAATGAGCCCGATTTCGGCATCCGGACGGACCCTGGACTGGCCGCGCAGCTCCAACGCATCGCTTAATCCTCCGAACGGGATACGGACAAACCGCCTTCCCATTGCCTGCGCGATGGATTTGGCAAGCGTCGTCTTTCCGGTACCGACAAGCCCAACGAGACAGAGTATCGGCGCCCTTCTGGCAAATGCGCCATGCACCGGTGCGGAATCCGATTCATCCTTGGAAAGGATCTGGGTACTGCCGCGCAGCTTGAGTACCGCCAGATACTCCAGGATACGATCCTTGACCTCATTGAGTCCGTAGTGGTTCTGGTCGAAAATCTGCTTTGCCTTCAACAGATCAAGCGTATCCACGGTCCGGGCGTTCCACGGAAGATTGAGTGCCCAGTTGATGTACCCCAGCATCTGTTCGACGTACACGGACGCGGCTATGTCGTCCTGCAGACGCTCGACCTGTTCCATCTGGTCGCTTAAGCGGGATGCCAACTGGGGTGGGATATCGCTTTCCTTAAGGAGCTTCCTCAAAGCGAGCAGTTCATCCGAAATTTTACTCATACTTCCATCATACACCACGTGCCGGGAAAAATGTCAGCGGGGTACCCACCGATTCGATAGCGGTTTCCTATGGAAGCCCGTTGTATGGACGTTCAAACCGAAGATCTTAAAACCTTCTTCTGCCGCCACCGCCGAACGGACGTCGCGGCCGGTCGAACGACCGGTGCTCACGGGGTGGAACTTCCTTTTTCGCATCTTCTCCAAACAACATGGAAAGGTTAATCCTGCCCTGGTCATCGATTTCCATAACCCGGACTTTGACCTTCTGTCCCAACGAAACGACTTCCGAAGGATTATTCACGTATCCGGTAGTCATCTGCGAAACGTGAACCAAGCCTTCCTTCCCGGGAAGAATTTCAACGAACGCCCCGAACGGCAGCATCCGCTTCACTTCTCCTTCGTATTCTTCGCCCGGTTTCACTTCGTGGATCAGTCCTTCGATCCAGCTGGCTGCGTGCTTCACCGACTCGTCTTTCACGGACGAAATGAATACGCTGCCATCATCTTTCACCTCAACGACTGCGCCTGTGATAGTCTGAATCTGGCGGATCATCTTCCCTCCGGGACCGATAATCTCCCCGATCCGCTCGACCGGGATCTTCACGAGCTGCACTTTGGGTGCATACTGGGAAATCTGCGGTCTGGACGCACTGATCACCGAGCGCAGCTGTTCCAGGATGAACAGACGGGCGACCTTCGCACGTTCCAATGCACCCTCAATCATCTCGTCGGTAATACCGTGGACTTTCATGTCCAGCTGGATTGCCGTAATACCGTTGACGCTCCCTGCAACCTTGAAGTCCATATCGCCACCGAAATCCTCCACGCCCACGATATCCGTCAACAGGACATAGGCGTCGGATTTCTTATCGGTAATGAGTCCGACGGAAATGCCGGCAACCGGCTCCTTGATCGGAACTCCTGCATCCATGAGTGCGAGTGTCGAACCGCAGGTGGAAGCCATGGATGTCGAACCGTTGGACGACATCACTTCGGAGACCAGGCGAATCGTATAGGGAAAATCCGCTTCGGACGGAATGACCGACAATAACGCGCGCTCCGCAAGTGCCCCGTGGCCGATTTCCCGTCTGGACGGCGTACCGATTCTGCCGGTTTCCCCGACCGAATAGGGCGGCATCGAGTAATGGTGGATATACCGTTTGGATTCTTCTCCCGTCGGACTTTCGATAAGCTGATTGAGTTCCGGGGAAGCCAGCGTTGCAACCGTCAGAACCTGTGTCTGACCGCGCTTGAACATGGCACTTCCGTGTACCCGGGGCAGCAGACCGACTTCCATGGAAAGCGGACGGATCTCGTCCACCTTGCGGCCGTCAACCCGTTTGCCGTGTTTGAGGACATCCTCACGGAGTTTCTTCTTGAACATTCCGTCCAGGACAGCCATGATATCCGGAATGGTGAATTTCTGCTCGTAGGTTGTCGCGATTGTTTGGGCAAGTGCGGGCAATTCCGTATCTCCGAATTCCTTTTCGGTCTTTTTCCTGAACGCCGCTTCTGCTTCGTTCTTGAAATCCTTCGTGATTTTCTCTTCCAATTCCTTCATGTCCTTGTCTTCCGGAACCGGACTCTTGGGTCTGCCGACTTCCGCAACCAGGGATTCGATGCACTCGATGATCTTGGCATTGCGTTCCTTGGCTTGCTTCACCGCTTCAAGGACAACATTCTCGGGCGTTTCGCAGA
The DNA here is from genome assembly GCA_964437805.1 of uncultured Gammaproteobacteria bacterium. GTDB lineage: Bacteria > Patescibacteriota > Microgenomatia > UBA10105 > UBA927 > UBA10108. The sequence continues at coordinate 3,307 of CAYTIP010000102.1, forward strand.
ATCCGCCCTCCAGCATCATGACCTTGTCCTTGGTGGAGGAAATGACGAAATCGAAATCCGACAATTCCTGCTCCGTTACCCGGGGGTTGATGAGGTAGGCGCCGGTTGTGTCGTTTTCGTTTGCCTGATCTGCGCTCGTATACCCGACCCGCACTGCCGAAACCGGACCGTTCCACGGAATGTGGGAGATTGCCAGTGCAGCGGATGCCGCTACCAGTCCCAGCACATCCGGATCATTCTCGCCGTCGACGGCAAGCGTCGTGATCACTACCTGGACGTCATGTTTGTAGGTTTTGGGGAACAACGGGCGGATAGAACGATCGATGAGCCTGCCTGCCAATACCGCATCGTCCGTCGGCCTTCCTTCACGCTTGACCCAGCGGGAGCCTTTGATGCGTCCGCCTGCATACAGCCGTTCCACATACTCGACGCTCAACGGAAAATAATCCAATGTGGTTTCCCGCGAAGAAGCGGTTACCGTTGCCAATACCATGGTTTCCCCGTATTGGGCGATAACTGCCGCGCTT
>CAYTIP010000103.1:0-3766 GCA_964437805.1 uncultured Gammaproteobacteria bacterium
GCTCGCTGCGTACCCCATGACATGGGACCAACACATACTTTTCGAAAGGAGCTACAGAATGCCACAGTCTTCCCGTTTTTCCCCCTTTCAAGCGCTCGCCGACTTGATCAATATGATCGTCACCGATTCGGACGAGCCGAATCTGAGCCTGGATGATCTCACGGAGTTCTTCGAACTTCCCCGCAGGGAGAATGGCCAACCGAATCTGGTTGACCTGTTCAATGCCTGCCTGAACGTCCAGAGCAATCCGAAAGCAATGGCATTGCCCGACAAGGAGCGTATCCGACTTTTACGGTCCTGTGACGGGGCTATGGATGTCCTTCGCGGCTAGTGACCCCGGATCCCAATCATCCATCGTGTAAAAACCCTCCCGACACATTCCAATCACCTGACATGGTCCCATGTCGACATCAGGTTTTGGTCAGTTGTTCGTGGAGGGTTTTTATTTGCTTCGTGAACCCCTGTGTTTTCATGCATCCGACCAGTTTCCGTATTTCCAGTATGCCAAAAGGTTGATTATTACAAGCCAAACGTTATAATACGCAGGCGTATTCTAACGAATACGTCCTGGATGTACATGTACTCATTGAACCTCCGCAGGTAGGTAGCCTCCTTGATACAGGTTTCCCTGTATCCGGTAGGCTACCTATTCAGGATAGCCGCGGTTGACGCGTTTTCGCTATTCAACGGAGGTTTACGATGGCATGGAACAGTAAGACATTCTGGTTTGGCGCACGGGAAATGCAGATGATGGAATCCGCTACGGCGGAAGAACTCATCCCACCCATCAAACGGGCAGACCCGCTGGTTGCACTTCGTCTCCTTCAGGAACTCCACCTGAATGGAGACGACGCAAAGTTACGGGCAGTGCTTTCGGATGAAGGGGTACGTGCACATTGGCGCCGGTACGAACCCGACCGCGACACGGACGACGACGATCGCACCTGGGCCGCCGAGGTTCCACAATACGAACCGGCCGCATAGCCACCAGAACAAACCAGGAATATGCGTCAAACGCCAAACACAGACCGATCCCGATCTCGAATCGGCATTCTTTCTGTTTTTTTCCGGCTTTGGCGCATATTTCGTATCCAAACGGCTACCAGGTGATATCCCGTATATGAGTGAGATTTCGCACATCCCCGTCCGGGCCGAGCTCCACGGCAATGACCTCTATCCGCTGACTGGCATCCGCCGATCCAAACTTCGCGCAATACGCTGCAGCTGCGCGCCTGATACGGGTAAGTTTTATTGGAGTGACCGATTCCTCCGGACGGCCGAATGCGTGGGATACACGGGTTTTTACCTCGATGAAAACCAGGGTGTCTCCCGATCGGGCGATAATATCGATTTCTCCCAGTAGTGTATGGAAATTGCGGGAAAGAATACGGTATCCGTGTTTGAGGAGATAGGAAGCGGCCAGCTGTTCGCCGAGATTACCGAACTGCTGCCTCCGGTTCGCGGACGGTTGCTTCATTGATCTTGGTCGCCGATTTCCCTGTCCGTGTGCGCAGGTAATACAGCTTTGCGCGGCGAACTGCACCGTGCTTTTTGACCTCGATGTTCCTGATCCACGGGGAAACGATGGGGAATATACGCTCGATGCCGATGCCAGCGACCCCGATTTTCCGGACCGTGAACATGCAGTTCTCGCCGGTTCCTTTGAACGCAATCACGATGCCCTCAAACACTTGGGTACGCTCGTGGGTTTCTTCCTTTACCTCACGCTTGGTTTTGCCTGCGACCTTTTCCTTCTCGATGAGCTTGTAATGCACGCGCACCGTGTCTCCGATGCCGAAGGAAACGGTTTTCTTGTTCTCTGCGTCTGCGCTAGTCCAGGTTCGTTGGTTGGCCATAACAGGAAGCTATTGTACCAATTATCGGGTCTTTATACAAGCTTCGATGTAGGATAGGAACAGAGGGTGCGGCACCATGGGTCGGGACCGGTATTCCGGGTGGAACTGGGTTCCCACGAAAAACGGATGTTCCGTCCGGGGAAGCTCTACGATCTCGACCAGACCTTCCAGAACGGATCTGCCGGCGATAATGAGTCCTTTTTCTTCAAGGGATTTTGCATATGCATCGTTGAATTCATACCGGTGACGATGGCGTTCCCCTACAACACGCCCTGCCTTGTCATCATACCCGTCAAACCTGGTATACGATTCGTCGGATATCGTCTGGTCCTTCACCCTGCAATCCCACCGACCCAGACGCATCGTACCTCCGTAGGCACGGCGCTTAATGAGCTCATCCTGACCAGAAATCATATGGATGACGGGATTGGCGGTGTTCGGGTTGCACTCGGTGGAATGGGCGTCTGTTAGGCCCAGGACATTGCGTGCGAATTCAACGACTGCAAGCTGCATACCATAACACAATCCGAGATACGGAATTTTGTTGACTCTTGCATATTCGATTGCCTTGATTTTCCCTTCGACGCCCCGTGATCCCCAGCCGATGGGCACGATAATGCCATCGACTCCTTCAAGCTCGTCCATGGACCCTTTTTCAAGTTTTTCCGCGCTGATCCACTTGGTTTTCGCGCGTACCGTATGTGCCCAGCTTGCGTGATCGATCGCGTCCATGAGGGCTGCGTAACTGTCCCGGAGCTGATATTCGCCTGTTGCAAAGTACTTACCGACGATGGCGATCGTGACGGTTTTCTTCGGTTTAACCTTGGTCCGTTCGACCATTTCCGCCCATGGCTCTATATGCAGGTCCTTCAGGGGCAACTCAAGCATTTTGAGGATATGCTCGTCGAACTGCTGTTTGGCAAACAGAATCGGTGTTTCATATGGGGTTGCCACATCCACGTTATTGATGATGTGTTCGGGTTCGACATTGCAGAAGAGCGCAAATCTGGCTCTTCTCCGTTCGTCCATGACCTTCTCGGCACGCGCGACGATGAAATCCGGCTGGATGCCCATGGAATTGAGCGTCCGTACGGACAGCTGGGTCGGTTTGGTTTTCGGTTCACCCAAATGCGTGGGAGTGGGCAAATAGCTGACATGGACATGGAGGACTGTCGTATTCTTTTCGTGGGAGAGGATTCGGGATGCCTCGTAGTAAAGCATGTTCTGGTATTCCCCTGCCGTTCCGCCCAGTTCGATGACGACGATGTCCGCGTGTTCGTTCTCGCCCGCTTCACGGATTCTCCTGATAATCTCGTCGGTTACGTGGGGGATCGCTTCCACATCCTCACCGTTGTACTCGAAGTTGCGCTCCTTGTCGATGACGGTCTTGTATATCTGCCCCATCGTCACGAAGTTGTGCCGAAGCATGTTCTTCCCAAGGAACTTCTCATAGGTACCCATGTCCATATCCGTTTCCGTTCCGTCGTCCAGGAGGTACGGATCGCCGTGTTCGATGGGGTTGATGAGACCGGCGTCGACATTGAGGTAATTCTCGCATTTGACGGTGGTAACGTTATATCCGCGGCTTTGGAGGAGGAGGGCGATCGCTCCGGTGGTATTTCCTTTCCCCAACCCGGATATCACACCCCCGGAAACGAAGATAAATTTCGTGAGCATAGTTAAAGATACCAAAATCAGGCAACCCAGTCAATAATATCCTGGTGGATCGGGTTTATCCAGAGGATAACCCGGTACCCGTCAGGATATGGAGGTAGGAAGCGGACTTTTCCTCGTTTTGTGGTGGCGGAGCACTTTGAGCTCCAGGAATGACCGCCGCAACGAAGCCAATGCCTCCGTCCGTTCTTCCGTTTTCCCTTTCTGGCTGATGCGCTCACGGGCTTCCTCTTGGG
>CAYTIP010000104.1:0-3731 GCA_964437805.1 uncultured Gammaproteobacteria bacterium
TCTGCTGCAGGAAACACTGCAGCAGCGTATAACCGAAACGCGAATATCTCCCCATGCAACCATTGATGAGGATGTACGCATCCGCGGGCCGGTGTGGATCGAAGAAGGTGCGACCGTCTATGACCGGGTGCACATCGACGGTCCTTCCTACATCGGCAAAGGTGCCCGTGTGGGAACCTTTAATATTATCCGGGGCTGTATTGTTGGCCCCAGAACGGATACCGGTGCGAAATCTGACCTTACCCGAAGCATTCTCGGACCGGATTGTTCACTTCACAACACCTATATCGGCGATAGTCTTGTCGCGGAGGGTGTTTCATTCGGAGGCAGCAGCGGAACCTCTAATGTAAAACTGGATAAAACCACAGTACCCTCTGTGATCGAAGGCAAACGGATCGATACCGGACTCGCCAAACTTGGCGCAATCATTGGCCCGCGTTCGGCAATCGCCGGAGGCGTGAATATCATGCCGGGAATCAAAATAGGCGGGGATGCGCAGATTTGGGCCAATATCGTCCTGTCTCAGGATGTCCCGGACAACACCGTCGTATTCCTTCGGCAGGATCAGGGACGACTCACCCTCAGGAAAAAATAATCTATGACCGAACAGAAGCGACTTCTTGTTATCCAGCCTCACCCGGACGATATGGCATTCTTCACCGGTGGCACCATCGCAGCCTATGCCTCCCGGGGTATCGAAACACATGTGCTCACCCTTACGGATGGTGAACGGGGATCTGTTGCCGTTCGGGATCCCGAACGCGGATTTCTGGGAGTCCGGCGTCCTGAAGCCTATGAACTGGAATGGATGAAGATTCTCCGCCAGCAGGAAGATGCGCGGGCAGCCGAAATTCTCGGCGTAGCGTCGCTGACGCGAAGCCATATACCGGATAAAGAGATGGAAGAGAACGCCATTCCGGTAATCCGCCAGACGATTCTTCGGGTGAATCCGCACGTTATCGTGACGTTTGGCGAACTGGGAACCACCCATCATCCCGATCACGCCTGGGCGGGTATTGCAACCTATTATGCCGCGCTCACTCTGATGCGATCGGACTCGTTCGCGGAATACTTACGGCTTGCCCGGTATCTCACCATTACTGTCCCGCAGGCAAGCCGGACGTTTTCGCTGTACGGCGAAATCGACGACCCTGCCGTTCCGACAACCAGCATCGACGTCAGCAGTTTCCTTCAGACTAAACTGGACGCCTCAGCCCAATACGAAACCCAGGAACACCTGTTCCGCTTCTTTGCGGGTGCAGGACTTTTTACCCAGGAATGGGAATCCTTCATTGAACGGATCGCGCGGGCCGGTATCGGGCCAGCCACGGGAGATTTCTTTCGGGATACCGATGGTTCATATGGGGAAGGGGTTCGTATCACGACCGGAATGCCACTTCCAGCCGAATCCTATATCACCAACGCAGGCAACGCATCGGCACTCCTTGTTGACCGCATTGAACGGGCGGAATCCTTCTGCTCACAGCTCTATGGAAATCTTTATAAATCAGCGCCATCTCGCTGGATAGGGCCAGGGAATTGAAAATGATAGGTGTAAAATCCCCAATCTGTAGCATATTGGATTGGAAAACGAGGAGATCGGTAATTCTCTTCGGAAAGACGCATCATTCGATAAATTTACCGCCGGCGTAAACTCCGGAATACCGGCATTGGTAGTTTACCGTGACGATACCTATGAAAAACCGTACATCGGTTTTCGATAGGAATACAACAAAACTCGTGCGAAGATAATTTCCATGGATCGTGCGCTTAACAACGCGCCGCATCTGCAAAGCCGGTATACGATAGTCATCGACAGTCTGGGAACCAACGGCGTGCTGGGATAAGCTGTTGGCGAGCATGGGGTTGCTACCAACATGAACCTATAGTATAATTCCGCAATGGAATTCGAATGCAGACACCCCCACGTATTTATATGCCACTATGGGTTTGAACGCAGCCGTGCTGCGGCAGCAGCGCTATCGGAGAATAGTTTTGATGCCATGCACATCCAGGGCGGCACAAACCTGATTCAAACACTCCAGCCGGAACAGGTCCGTGCTATGATTCCCAAAGACGCGAAAGTCACGGTGATCTATGACCATGGAAGCCCGCGGCAGGAATACGAAGATTTCCAGTCGGCTACTGCAGTCATGGACGAAGCACGGATCCGCTGGAGACAATTGAGCACAACGGATTTATATTGTTCATTCTATACGATTGGTGTACGCTTGGATGACTATCTATGACGCTTGAAATCCAGACAGAACAGGGCTCGCGGATCACCATGCAGGACGAGGAATATCTTTCCACCGGCCTCCTGGCGAAATTTCTGGGCATCGGTGAACCGCTGATCAGGGATACGGTCAGACAGCAGAATATATCAGCCGTCCAGGGCAAGCAGTTCGTATCCGATAAACCACCATCCTTGAAACTCCAGGTCAAGGATCTACCGCGCCTCTTTGCAGGCCTTAGCGATGCGCTTTCCCGGGATCCCGACGCGCCTCTGTTTGCGGGTGCCGTAGATACCTCCCGGGATTTCCGGATCCTGCTTCCGGATGGCCGATCACATCTGGTCTATTCGTACCCCTCGGAAGATTCTGCATTGGATTAGGCCCGATTATAACTTCATTTCCTCCATCCACTTGCGTGAGTTTGACAAACTATAGGCTATCTGATATACTCCCCCGATCGCACCTTAACGTTGGGAATAGAGTGGAAAACGGCACCAAATCACATACCAGGCAAGAATCATTACACGAACCGGAGGAATAGAATGGATATCTTTGGATGGCGCGTCATGCGCAAAAGCGAAGAAGAAGTGGTCAACCAGGCCGTGTTGACCGAAACCGAAGTACGGACCCTCCTGCAGGGCGCCGGCATTAGCTTCGACCGCGTTGTTCAGCGGGCGAAGGCGAATATGCGCCGCTGGCACGCCAAGGCCATCGAGTTGCAGCAGTTGGCCGGCCATTGCCGCCAAAGCGCAAATGACGAATTCGCCCAGGCGATGCAGGTAGCGCAGGCTAACCTCAACCAGGCGCTGGCGGAAGCCGACGAAATGGACGAGACCGCTGCCGAACAGGATCTGCGCGCCGCGAACATGAACGCAGTCTTCGAACTGCTGGGCCTGAACGACCCCGAAGAAGAGCAGTCCGCCTAATTCCACAACCCAACCCAACGGACAAAGGTGCCGATGGAGAGAGAAGAGATGCGAATATGCGTATGCGTCGGAAACGACTCACCAGCTGACCGTTCGCCGGCCGCACGCATGCATCTTTCTTCTCTCTCCATCCTTTGTTCCCACAACCATCCCAAACCTAGACTTGGCCACCCGTTTTCCACTACAATTACCGATATGACAACCATTACCCATATCATGGTAGGTGCCGCTATTGCCAAAGCGGCGCTTTCTGGAGCCAAAATCAATGCGGATCCGCAAGTGCTTTACGCCGTATCTATCCTGTTTTCCAACATTCCCGATATCGATATTCCCCTTTTCGGGCTAAAAAAAAGCATTAAGCTGGAATGGAACCACCGGGTGCAATCTTTCCTGCATTTCCCGATTACGTGGGCCATCGCATTCCTCCTGTTCTGGCTGCTTGCACCTGCCGGTATGAAGGAATCCGCCACCCCGTATATGCCGGTTGCCGCCATCGGCGTCATGCTGCACTTCATCCTGGATACCGTCGGCATCCACAACGGCATCTGTTGGCTGGGACCGTTTGTCAAAA
>CAYTIP010000105.1:0-3712 GCA_964437805.1 uncultured Gammaproteobacteria bacterium
CCTTCGCATGAAAACCACCCTTCTTTTATTAGTCGGATCCGCGGTATTTTTCTGGTGGGCAGCTTCAACGCGCCGGGACATCACCAGGAGGGAGGGGATTGTGCTCTTGTGTATTTATCTTCTTTTCCTTGCCTTTGAATCTATGCGTTTGTAGTGTTGGTACGGGCCGAAATCGAAATAATGGTATAATACGGCGTATGAACAGACAGTCCGTGAGCGTGATCATTCCGGCACTCAACGAGGAAAAATTCCTCCCGCTTCTTTTGCAGTCCCTTGCCGAACAATCCGACCGGCATTTTGAAGTAATCGTTGTCGACGGAAAATCCAAGGATCGTACCGTGGAGGTTGCCGGCGCATATAAAAGCAAGCTACCCAAGCTGTCGGTGATAGTCGCCGACCATGCAAATCTTCCCTTCCAGCGCAATCTTGGAGCAAAGCACGCGACTACCGACTGGTTTGTGTTCCTGGATGCGGACAACGTTCTTCTACCCTACGCAATCGAGCGCATTCGGGTTTTCGTTGGAGAAAAAGGACATGAATTTTTCAGTTCCTGGACCCGGCCGGACAGCGACCTGGTCAACGATACGCTGTTTGCCCTGTTCAGCAACGCGGTCCTGGAAGGATCAATTCTGGTCAAGCGCCCATTTTCACCCGGTCCGTTTACGGCAGTCCACCGACCGGTATTCGATGCCGTGGGCGGGTACACGGAAGGTCTGCAATGGGGCGAGGATGCCGATCTGTCCACGAAAATCCAAAAAGCAGGTTTTCGTTTTTCCATCCTGCGGGAAGTGCTGTACATCTGGTCCATGCGCAGGCTGCGCAACGAGGGGAAGCTGAAGTTCATCCAGCAGTCGGCCAAGGCGGCGCTCTTCCTCCTGTTAACCAATCGGGCATTTACCAAGGGATACGAAATGGGCGGGCATCTCTATGCCCAAAAAAGGAAATCCGCCAAGAAACAGCCTCTGAAAAAACTGTCCACGACCGTCAAGAAACTGGTCCAGGAGGCGCTGGAGTAGCATCATTTTCCCCGGAGAATACACCTCCGTCCATGTATATCCCGGAGTGAATCCGCAATAGGTCTGAGAATAGCTGTCGGAAAGCCGATTGGCGGATCGGTAATCCCGGATGATCCATCTGTTTTTCTTTTGGAAGTTGTCTTTGATCGGGTATAATCTACCTATGCAGGTCATTGCGGATCTCCATATTCATTCACGGTTTTCGCGGGCCGTATCCCCACAGATGACCCTTATTGGCATATCGCAATGGGCCGCGAAGAAAGGTATCGATCTGGTTGCCACCGGTGACTGGACACATCCGCTATGGTTCAGGGAAATCGAGGAACAGCTTGAAGAGGACGGGGCGGGATTCCTCAAATTCCGTACCGGAGACAGTCCGGTACGATTCCTCCTGTCCACCGAAATCTCCTGTATTTTTTCCCAGGGCGGAAGAGCACGCCGGATTCATACGCTTGTCTGGGCTCCTTCCCTCTCATCGGCACGGTCCATCGGACAGGCATTGACCAAACAGGGGTGTAATCTCCTATCGGACGGGAGACCAATTATCGGATTATCCCTCATTCAGCTGTCGGATACCGTCCTTTCAATAGAACCCAACGCCCTCATCGTTCCCGCTCACATCTGGACTCCATGGTTTTCGGTGTTCGGGAAAATGGGCGGCTTCGATAGCCTGGATGAAGCGTTTGGCCCGTTTGCAAAGTCCATATATGCCGTCGAAACAGGATTGTCCAGCTCGCCGGATATGAACTGGCGGATTCCTGAACTGGATACACGCTCCATTGTCAGTTTTTCGGACGCACACAGCGGTCCGAAGCTTGGCAGGGAACTCACCGTGTTTTCCCTTCCGGAACTTCAATATGCGAATCTTTCGGATGCTCTCAAGCAGCCGTCCCGTTCCGGGGAGACTTCTTCCCAATCCAGGATTTCCTACACGGTCGAATTCTATCCCGAAGAAGGGAAGTACCATTATACGGGACACCGCGATTGCAATGTCCGGCTAACCCCGGCGGAGGCCAGAAGCAAGGGGACCGGTTGCCCCGTATGCGGCAAGCCGCTTACCCAGGGAGTCATGCAACGGGTCGAGGAACTATCCGGTCGCAATGAGGATTCCCTGGGGATCGTCAAGGATACAACAGGATCCGTCCTTCGCTTGAAAAGCACATCCCAACAAAACGCTACCGATTTTGTCATGCTTGTTCCCCTCCAGGAAATCATCGCGGAATCCATCGGATCGCCGGTCACCAGCGTGAAAACACAGCGCATGTACGATACGCTTGTCCAGCATTTCGGAAACGAATTCCGGATTCTTCTGGAAACCGCCCCGCGCGAAATCGCAAACGTCAGCACGCCGCAAATTGCCCACGGAGTGATAAAAGCACGCACTGGCGATATCGTCATTGATCCCGGGTACGATGGGGTATTCGGAGTTGTTAGGATATGGAAATCAAAGGAAGAACGGGAGCTTATTGACCGCTCAAAAGAGCAACTTGGATTGTTCTGACAAGGGGTTTTCCTCATTGACTGCCAATTTCCCGTCATGATAGTCTGGATGTAGAATACATTCGCCAGTACGCGCTTCCCGGGGTATCGGACGCGCGGTTTTGGTACTACCTTTACATCTGGTATCGTCGGTATTCATAAGAGAGGTGGTGAGAACATATGGCAGCAGCAAAAGCATCCGGAAATGAAAATCTGATGGGCGCAGCAGCGTATCTGTTGGGATTCATTACCGGCGTTATCTTCCTGTTGGTTGAGAAGGAGAGCAAATTCGTGCGTTTCCACGCAATGCAGTCTACGATTTTATTCGGCGGTGTGTTTATCGCCAACATTGCGCTCGGATTCGTTCCGATTTTGGGATGGCTCGCGGGATTACTCATTTCCTTGGGATCGTTTATTCTGTGGATCGTGTTGATGTGGAAAGCATTCCAGGGCGAAATGTACAAGGCTCCCTACATCGGAGACCTGGCTGAACAACAGCTCGCGAAGATGAAGTAATATACATCGGCCGATGTATATTCAACCAAACACCACAGCTTCTTGATGAAGCAGTGGTGTTTGTAGTATTGTTGGAGGTGCGAAACACACGGTCGGGCCCGCGAAAGGAGCGTGCATGAAGATCATCGTCGGATTGGGCAACCCCGGAGGCGAATACAAAGACACCAGGCACAACGTCGGCTTCATGGTTGTCGAGAAGCTGGCCAAAGAGCTGGGACCAACCCCTTCCCACTGGGAAGAGTCTACTTCCTTTCAGTCATCCGTCTCCAAAACACCCGGTGCCCTCTTGGTTAAGCCGGTTGTGTTCATGAACAATTCTGGATTAGCCGTATCCAAAATCGTCCGTTTTTACAAATTGACCCCCCAGGACGTGTGGGTGATCCATGACGATATCGATCTGCCGCTCGGTAAGCTCCGGATCCGTCGTGGCGGAGGGAGCGGAGGACACAACGGCGTTGAATCGATCATCAAGGAACTCAAGAGTGACGCGTTCGTCCGGTTCCGCATGGGAATCGGAAGGGGTAAATTGTTCGAGCGGCCCACCAAAGGATTCGATCCCGATGAGATGCCCGACCGGCAGGAGAAGCGTGTACACACCGACAAGCGGCTGTACCATCAATCCGTCGTCGATTTTGTCCTGTCACGTTTTACACAGGGCGAAGCAGGCGCACTCAAGCACCTTATCAAGACGGGAACGGAGG
>CAYTIP010000106.1:0-3691 GCA_964437805.1 uncultured Gammaproteobacteria bacterium
CCTACTGTATATCCGCTGGATGTTCCAGATATCATGGACAGGCACCCAACGAGCAGTCGGTATTGCAGGATTGGTCGGGTCGGGTATAATGATGATATTCCAACCGTTCATCAATATCCTGCCCTACATAACCGTTTTTTCCTATCTGTATGCCAAAAGCCATGGGCTTCGTCCGTCGTCTGATAACCGGAAATAACCGTTTCACGCCAGCGGATATCATCACGGCCGTCATATTCCTGGGAATTCTCGCGTTCGCATTATTCTTTTTCCTCAGGAAAAACGAGTATGTTTATGTGACCCTATTCGTATCCCAGGACGAAACGTACTCTCCGTCAAGCAAGCCAACCGCGTGGTATCTGGATAGGATTAAACCCGGACCTGCGTTTAAGGACATGTTAGGAAGAGAAACGCTTTCCATCGTGGATGTATACCGTTACAACAGTACGACACCGACATACCAAAACGATGTCTATGTACGTCTCAAAGTACGCAGCATCTACAGCAGTAAAACCAAACAGTATTCCTACAACGGCAATCCGCTGCTTGTCGGAACATTCCAAATCTTTCGATTCCCGGATTTCGTGCTGACGGGAATGATCCGGGAAATAGGAAACGACACCCAGAACAGACAAAAGATCGTTACCGTGCATGGATTTCTGGACGCGCGAAATAATGATTATCCATCCAAATATGAACGGTTCATACGGACGGACGCTTTCGATTTCGACGGCATACCCCTTTCCATCAGTTCGAAAATCGAAAAAGGGAAACGAATGGTGGATTCCAACGGCAATACGATTGCCGAAATCATGGAACTCTCCAAACGCCCAGGCACCATTCGGCTATTTGAGAATAACCAAATCAACTATCTTCCGGACTCCCAGCGGGAATACGTTGAGTTTTCCGTGAAGCTGCAGGCAGACGCGATCGACGGAAACTATTTCTTCCAGAACGAATATCCACTTGCTATCAACAATATCATCGATTTGGCATTCCCCGACATCATTGTGTATTTCACCATAACCGGAATAGATGTAAATTAGCGGGTGTAGGTTATCGACAGCGACCACGCGTATCCTCGGTCAATTACAGATCCATTCGGTGTGTTCTCCTCCCTGAAAACGATATGCAGTCGTATCGACCGGACTACAACACCGTTCCAAGTACTGCAGCAACAGCATCGCGTTGGTGTTGTCGCTATCAACAGTAACCCGCATCTGAATAATTCTGGCAGGCTGTCCGAAAGACGGGTAACATGTTCCGGGCTGCTGGCTTAAAAAGCCGTTAATAACCCTGTCGGAATCCAATGCAAGTTTGTGGGACAGGGTGATCGATTCCGGAGATTGGAGTTGAAAATGGGTATAGTTTCTCCAACTTGGGAATAATATGAGCCGTTCGGAAGTGGTAGATGGCGGATATCCGAGCAGGAGTTTATAACGATTTACCCGATTCGATGAACCGATAACCAACTCACGGAATGCACCTATCCACCCGAGGGAATACGCCAAGACGAATACCACTAGTGCGATCCGAATCGGTCGTGCCGAACGTTTCGGGAAATCCAAATACAGAAATGCACCCGTGAGGAGCAGTACGATTCCCGGAAGCAGAAATCTCGGGAGGAAAACCGACACCGGCGGAATAATCCTCCTGAGCCCGGGTAGTTCGGAAACCAAAGGAGTCAGGAAAGACAGTGCTATTGCAGTACCGAAAAAAACGAGTGGCACCAACCAAACGTTAATCTGTTTCCCGAGTCTCTCCCGAAAACCATACGCGAGTATGCCCAAAGAGATAAAACCGGTCAACGATACGACGCTATACGGAAACGGCATGGTCCTAGGCAGTGCGATATCCCAATAGGAGCCGAACGCGGTAGACAGTACCGAGGGGAAGAGTTCAAATCTGAATGGTGGTATCCAGCTCAATCCATCGTCCAGCTGAAATTTAGGGTGGCCAAGTACAAATACCAGGAATTGGACGGACAGGAATAGAATCAACACAATCGTATACCTCCGATGCCCGGCGATAAGGTTTGCGGCAGCCAATCCGGCGACAATTCCTGCAGCTAACAGATAAAAGGATGCCGAAACCGATACGCCAAATACTATACCCAACAGGGTAACAAATAATCCTTCAAATCGCCTCGTTTGGACCGCAGAAAAATAACCGACCGAACAAATCGCTGCGGCCAAAAAAACCAGTCCATACATCCTCAGTTGCCACGATAGATGTATGAAAAACGGATTGAACAGAAATACCAGAGTCCACACTATCACGCGCTTGTAATCGAATCTGCGTTTGGATTCAACAAATACGGTGAGTAGCAACAGGCCCACCATATGCGGCAACACAGTAAACAGGACGCGAAGAAACCCAGTTTCCCGGATCCCGATAAGGATGGCAACCCGAAGTATCGCATAATACAACGGCGGGTGGATATCTGGTAAATGCATTACCATATCGCCAAGCCCATATTGTGTTGCAAATACCATCGAATAATTCTCATCAAGCCAAACGGGATTACTCATGGCCAGTATGATTCGAACCATACCTGAACAAAGCAACAGAGCCAGCAACAACCGGTAGGGAGATAACCGAAATCTGGTAAAGGGAGATAAATAGGTCATCATGTTTTTCTGTGAATAATCATCTGCTCCGGGTATGACCCGGCAGGAAACCAGGTAAACAATTGAAACTATCGTTGTGGATTATCATACGATTCACGGAATACGAAATGCAAACACCAGAACGAGTTTTTTTCGTTGTCATCGCATACCATACTGATATAATAACCGACGAGTAGAGATAAAGAATCCTCATGAAAAAACAAATGCCGGACTGTACAATTCTTATCCCGAATTATAACGGCAGTGCGCTTCTCAAAAAAAAACTCCCGTGCATTCTCAGGGCAATACCCAAAAACATACCTGTCATACTTGTGGACGACAATTCCACCGATACGTCCGTCCAAATCGTAACAACCCGATATCCACGGGTGAAGATTATCCGGAAGCACAGTCATGGTGGATTTTCCTCGGCAGTGGAAGAGGGCATGAGGCATATCAACGGCGGAATTGCCGTACTTCTCAATACCGATATCGTCCCGAACCCCGGATTTCTTCAACCGCTCCTTGATCATTTCGGGAACCCGCGTGTTTTTGCGGTAGGTTGCCGGGAACTCACCATGGTCAATGGAAAGCATACACAGCATGGAAGGGGATTGGGACACTGGACGCTGGGCATGTATGCCAACGGATTTTCCGCGGGATCCCGAAAGAATACCGCATGGGTATCCGGAGGGAGCGGAGCGTTCCGCGTTGATATATGGAAGAAACTGGGCGGATTGGATATGATCTTCAGTCCGTTTTATTGGGAAGATCTCGATATCTGCTACCGGGCAAGAAAAGCCGGCTATACCCTGCTCTTCGAACCAAAAAGTATCGTCCGTCATTATCACGGCGAAGGTGCAATACAAACACACTATACCCATGAATACATCCAGTCGGTACTCGTACGGAATAGATACCTCTTCGTCTGGAAAAATTGTACGGACCGGGTCATACTATTCGTTCATCTGCT
Source organism: uncultured Gammaproteobacteria bacterium (assembly GCA_964437805.1). Classification (GTDB taxonomy): domain Bacteria; phylum Patescibacteriota; class Microgenomatia; order UBA10105; family UBA927; genus UBA10108. The sequence goes on from CAYTIP010000106.1 coordinate 3,580, forward strand.
GACGATACCAGCCCGAATCTTCCGGGCATGTATCCGTATGGATACCGCCCATCTCAAGGGATTCCGGGAGGCGCTGTCCCGGGGGCGGCGACACTCCCTGCAGTCCGTCAGG
>CAYTIP010000107.1:0-3676 GCA_964437805.1 uncultured Gammaproteobacteria bacterium
ACAAAACCAAACTGCTCCAGGCCATCTGGCGCGGGAATCAGGGATGGACCCGGACCGTGCCGGTTGTTGCGGATGTCGTCGTATTCACCGGATGCCCCACACCGGCGCCCGTAGCCCCAACCAAACCCGTCTGTACATCCTTTGAAACCATGAAAATCGACGACTGCGGACCCGCGAGTGCATGGAGCGCCACACCCCGTGAGGACAAATGCAAAACCCAGGACCGTAGCGTCACGCTTAAACTGAATGCAACCGGAGCCGAGAAAATGGCATTCATGGAAGTAACCGCGGACGTGAATACAACCAACTGCGCGGATATTGCCGAAGGATTTGAAGCGGAAATGAATTATGCCGCCACCAAAAACAGAACGCTCTCGGCAGGTCTGGGGGCTAAGAAAGTCTGTGTGAAGCTGACGAACGACTCGGGATCTTCCCAGTGCGGCGGCATGATTGAATTGGTCGCGGCATCCTGTGCCGATCAGACCTGTAAGGATAAGCACGGCGACCGGTATAAGTGTATGTCCGGGAAATGCAACAGCCCGGATAAAACCATGCGCGAGGATGTAAACGGTGACGGGAAAGTGAATGCCCTGGATTACCAGATCGTGCTCAATAACTACCAGAAATCCCCCATCCCCAACTCGATGTCCGATATCAATGAAGACAATTCGGTCAACGCTCTGGACTACAGCAGACTGCTTGGGAAATACGGTGCTGGACAATGAAAATAATGATGTATATGATGGATATATGAGGCAAAAACTGCTCGGGATTATTTTTATTCTTCTCCTCATGACTGCCCTGCCGTTTTCGGCGGTTCAGGCAGCAGCGGAAACCACACTCTCCTTCTCCCCCAGTTCGGTTTCCAAGACTGTCGGAGATACATTCACCGTAAACATCGACATCAATACCGGGACGAACAAAGTCCAGGCGCTGGATCTGGTCTTCACCTTTGACAAGAGCAAAGTGGAAGTCACGGGCATCGCAACAGGAGCGCTTACCAGCGATTTCAACGAAATTACCAAAACCATCGACAATACGAACGGAAAAGTCACCTATTCCCTGGGAGCCAAACCCGGAGCGACCACCGTCGTTTCCGGAACGGGAACGATCGCTGTCGTATCCATGAAAGCTCTTGCGGCAGGAACATCGACCCAGGCTTGGAATACATCGGCTATCATTATCGCCGCACAAAACGAATCCGCAAGCGTCTTTAAAAGCGGATCCTCAGGAACAGTCACAATCAGCGCGGGCTCCGGAGGAACAACCACGACACCCACACCGACGGAACCGCCCACCGGAGGTGATTACGTGACCGGAGTTGACGGAGAGGAAATACCGATCACCGGTGTGGATGACTGGAAACATCTCATTACCGTTGGTTTGGGCTTCATCGGCCTAGGCGCATTTCTGTTATTCCTATGAAAAAACAACATTTGGTCATACCGCTCATCTTGGCTCTTTTTTTCACCATTCCGCTCGCCGTTCATGCTCAGGAAGCCGAAATGATGGAAGCCGCACCGGTTGAACAAGCTTCCGATGAAGTGCTTCTGAATATCGAACCCACCGAACTGGCGCAAATGCCAGATACGGAAATGCTCTTCACCGTCACGCTCACTCCCGGACAGTATTCCGTAAAGGCAGTGGATTTGGCGTTGACGTTTGATCCGCAGTTTGTAGAAATCGTCGATGCAGGAAAAACCGCGGAGACGGAAGGATTTACGGAATTGACCAAAACCATCGACAATGAGACCGGTTCCCTCCTCTTCTCACTTGGCATACCGCTGGGAGCTGCGGATACAGCGCTTCTTACTAAGGCTGGCGCGGTAGCAACCATCAGTGCCAGAACAAAAGCCATCGGTTCCACTACACTTGGGTTTGACAAAGAAAAAACCGTCGTGGCTGTCAAAGAAAAGGAAGTCAATGCAGCAGGATTTACTACCGGAGGGGCCAACATCACCATTCAAGGCGATCAGGCAGACACAACAGAAGACGCTGCCGCTGATCCGGTTGCTTCACCGCTCATCCCCTTCCTCATTCCGGCACTCCTGTTTATCATCGGATTGGGTATATATTTCTTCTTCTTCATGCGGAAGAAGTAAAACTCTCCTCAAGCTGACGCTCAGGGCATTACGCTATTACGCAAGGAAATAAGGCTACGCCCTCAGAAGATACATCGTTCATTGCCAACCGTACAATTTATTGTTCACGATTTCATTCGTATCCGTATCCTTCCGCCGATTCATCTCCCACCCATCAGGGTATATACGATGACATCCGGCGTCCTGTAGACTTCCGCAAGAAACGGATACCGTTTGGCGAGATCTCCCTGCCCTCCCAATTCCCGCTCCTGTGGGCCGAAAAACACATAGGAAATTCGGTTGGCACTGAGGAATACTTCAGCATCCTGCATGTCGCCCCGGAAGAACCGGCGCGCGTCTTCCAGTTTTGCCTCCAGTGCGACGGTATTGTCGTGTCCGACGAACGCAAATCGTCCGGTAACCGGAGGAATATAATTGCCTGCCGTCATATCCGAGAGGATCACGGCATCCGCCGGAGCCTTCATTTCAAGATACACGAGTGCATCCCAAAAGCCCCGAACCGGATAGACGATGAAGTTATTCATGGCAATGGAGGGGTATCCTGCGGCAATCTTCTGGTCAATGAAATCCTTCTGCCACAAAAACGAGGATCCCATAACCCCCAGCCCCACCAGAATCACCAGCATGAGAGCCGAAAGCGATGCGAGTTTTATCCCCTGCCGGAAAAGCGTCGGCAATTTGAATCGTGAATGCATAAATCGTACATCATACAGGAAATGAAACAAATACACGGAAAGGATGCCAAGGGGCACGTGCGGGAGCATTTCGGAAAACCGCAGTGGTGACTGTTGCGGAATGTACTGGAAAACGAAAAGGCAAATACCCCAGGCAAGTACCCAGGAAACGATCGGAAGGAACTTCCTATCGCGCCTGAGAAGGACCAGGATAAGTCCCAGTAGCCCCAATGGGAGCGTCGGCCCCAGGGCTTGGACATATTCAGGGAAGGCAAACGGCAAAGGATGAATGACATCCAGTTCCACCAGGCGTTTCCAGGGATACACGCCGAACATGAGTGAGAAGTACAGAAGAGACGGAAGGCTGATAAGCCCGATCATACTTCGGGAGACGATATTGGTGAGAAACCAGGATCCTCTTCCTGCGCGTGTCTTCAATTGAGGAAAGGAAAATATGAAAGAGAGAGTCACCATGACGCCGAAGCCAACCGCAAGAAACACAAGGCCCGGAGGGAACAGCATTCCCAGTACAAAGGCGAGAATCCCCAGGAATACCCAGTTGCCGCTCACCAGAAGTTTTGCTTCATTGCTTCCTTCGTACAGGAGAAATGCCATGAGTGTCTGTCCTGCCAACAGATGTGGAAGGAACGTGATGCGCTGCAGATTGTCCATGAGCGTCCACCATGCCATCGGGCCGCCGAAACGGACCGATTCGCCCACCGGAACGACATGGGGCCATACGCAGGCTGTGACAACGACGAGAAATGCCATCACCTGCCAAAGCATCCGCTGAAACAGGGAGCGCACCCAAATTGCGATCATGGTAAGAAGCGCCACCCCAAGGACCACCCGTGCCATCTGGTAGGCTCCTGTTGGGGAACGTTGGGCTTTGGGTGCATG
>CAYTIP010000108.1:0-1306 GCA_964437805.1 uncultured Gammaproteobacteria bacterium
GGCATGAAATGCTTCCAGCAGGCGGAAATAGCGTCCGTTATCCTTGGAAACCGTCTGGATTCTGCAGGTATTGTCTTCATGGACAATGGCAGCCAAGTCCTTTCGTTTTGCTTCTTTTACCCGGAAGCAGAAATTCATGTACGGGGATGCGTGGTTTCTGGAAGGAACATCGAAATATTCGTGGACACTGCTTTGTAGAACGGATCCGGCGAACGGACGGAATTGTTCGCGGCGCTTGATGATGTTCATCCGCTCCTTCATTGACCGGGGGTTCGGTGTGCAGAGGATGGATCGGTTCCCCAGGGCGCGGGGACCGATTTCACATCTGCCCTGAAACCAGCCGATGATATTTCCTTTTGAGAGTAATGTGGCGACGGTTTTCAGCAGTGTTTCCTCGTTCGTATAGTTCCGGTACCGAACCGGATATGTGGAGAGTATGTCTCGGACAATATCCTGGGAATACCCTGATCCAAGATACATGGACGGACTTGGTATGTGCGGAGTATCGGGTTTGATAATCCGGTGTGTATAGAGAGCAGAGCCGATCGCCGCTCCGCTGTCACCGGCGGCTCCGTAAATATGGATGTTCTTAAATGGCGTACGACTATATAATTTTCCGTTTGATAGGGCGTTCAGTGCGACCCCGCCGCCGATACACAAATTCCGCTCTCCAGTCTTTTCTGCTAAATGCAGCACTATTCGCTCGATGACCGATTCCGTGACCTGTTGTATGCTTGCGGCGATATCCCTGTGACGCCGGTTGATCGATTCTCCCGGTTGTCTGGGGTTGCCGAAGTACGATTCGAACCGCGGATTCCACATCCGGAAAGCTTCCCGGAAGGAAAAAAAGGCCATGTCCAATCTGAAGCTTCCATCCGGATTCACTGCTATCAATCGTTTGATTTCATCGGTATATGTCGGTTTCCCGTACGCCGCCAATCCCATCACCTTGAATTCATCTTCATTGATCTTAAAACCCAAAAAGGCCGTAAACGTGGAATACAGCAATCCCAGCGAATTCGGGAAGGATACCGCGCCCAATTTATGTATACCTGTTGCCGTCGCATGCCAGAGTGCCGTCGTATCGTATTCACCGACACCGTCGATCGTGAGAATGGCTGCGTGAGGATATGGAGATGTGAGGTATGCTGCAGCCGCATGGGATAGATGATGGGGGATAAAATGAATTCGGCCGGTCCATCCTAAGGTCTTTTTGATGGTATCCTCGACCCGGATTTTTTCTCCCATCCAATCAGGAATGGTTTTTAGGAACGGCCCGAGCGCGTACGGGTAGGTATCGGTGAAC
>CAYTIP010000108.1:1316-3665 GCA_964437805.1 uncultured Gammaproteobacteria bacterium
AGTATCCGTTCGAATTTCAACAACGGTTTTTCATAGTAGGAAATGGCATCGATATCCCGGATAGTAAGTCCCATACTGTCCAAACACCATTGAATCGCCTGGTGGGGAAACTGGTTGTCGTGTTTTATCCGGGAAAAACGCTCTTCCTCAATTGCAGCAACGGTACGGCCATCGATAATGAGGGCTGCGGCACTGTCATGATAGTACGATGAAATCCCCAGTATCTTCATGGAGTCAATACGTGGAATGATATGCTTGGGCAGAAGCTGTCGGATTGTGTTCCTCACTCCAGGAAGTACCGGATTGTGCCGGTTTCCATAACCTGCTGACAATATCCAATAATTTTGCGGTACCCATGCCGAAATAATATACGAAGGATAGTAGCAGTGCGATGAACAGTTCGTTTATTCTGGCGAGATATCTCATAAAATGGGATACAGAAACACGGGGACAGGCGAGATCTGGGCGGAAATTATGAAGATCCCGACGATAATAAGCAACAGAATGACCGGAATGACCCAGATTTTTTTCGAACGGAATCCCAGAAGAAGAAGTTGTTGCAAGGACGAGAACATTGTGATTATTATAATCATGGCAAAACGCCGAAATCAAGAAGTCGGTTGGGGTTTGCACCGGATATGTCATGAAACACGCCATACTGATAATCGCAATCTCGTCACTCGTACTGTTTACGATGTTTAGTTATTCGATACTACGAGGGGGGCTGAGGAATGCGGATTTTACGACGACGGTAAAACTCCAGGACGCCGTCGACAAATCCCCGCGGTTACGCGTATCCCGTGCCGTGGGTGAGGTGATGGAAGGAGCAACGTTTTTCGCCAGCCCTGAATTTTCCATTGCCGGAGTCCTGGTCATTACCGCGCTGTGGGGACTCAAACCCGGGAAGCGGCACATATATCGGTTTGCAGCACTCCTGATCCCCGTGATGTTTTTCCTCCTGGTTATGGCGGAGATCTACGGGAAAACCGTGGTCCACCATCCGGCTCCACAGTTTTTCATGATCAAGAATCCGACCACGATATTCCCGAAGTACTATATTAATGATGAATATTCGTATCCTTCCGGTCATGCCGCGCGGGCTGCGTTCATGAGCATTCTCTTGGGCGCGTTGGTTGCCAGTCCTTCCGCGTTCAAGCTTGTGAGGAATCGCAAATTCGGGCTGAAGCGCACCGTAGCCCTGATTGCCATTGCAATTTATTGGGCGATGGTGGGAGTCAGCAGGATTTATCTTGGCCATCACTGGCTTTCGGACATTATCGGCGGCACGCTGTTGGGGGTAGGAACTGCCGCGATCGCATTGGCGGGATTACGGCGAACTGACAGTTGTTGACAGCGGGTATATACTCTAGTCATAGATTGGAGGGCCCGCTTATGCGTAATCAAGAATCAAAACCGGACACTTGGAAAGCGATGGTCAAGGATAGATTAAATACTCTTTTTGAGCGGAGATGGAGTCTTGCGCAGGGGTTTGATGAGATTACTCCAGGGTATAATCCAGCAGAAGCTATTCAACAGGATTTTGAATCGCTTGCACAGGAAGTCGGTGTGAGTCCTGCCGCACTGGAATTGTGGCATGACCCGACGGATGCCCTCGTAAGGGCGCGTCTTCCGGATCTGACGCCGATCGAAACGCAGTTCGCAGTACTGGACCGTGAACTTGCCGAAGAGTTGAGACAGGCAGGGCTGTTGGGTTAATCGGCGGGAATGTCAAACTCTGTATATTCTGCACACCCGTTTATTGGCGGGTGAGATATTCCCGGTTGACGAGCGCCTGAAAGCCTCATATAATACCTACACCAATGAAAGCCTGATCCGGTTCATTCGTGTTTTGGATTTTCCAAACCCCGTGAATGACGGGGCTTTTTTTGTCCTCCCGACCATATCGGGATCGCACGTTAACAACGATATAGTGATTTGGTAAATCAAATGGTGATAGGAAAACAATTTTTTTGAGAGTTTGATCCTGGCTCAGGATGAACGCTGGCGGCGTGCCTTAAGCATGCAAGTCGGACGGGAATGAGTCGCAAGATTCAAACCAGTGGCGGACGGGTGAGTACAAGCAGGGAACGTGCCCTAAACTATCGCATAGCTCGTCGAAAGACGGGGTAATTCGGTATGTGATCGCAAGATTAAAGTCGCAAGACGGTTTAGGAGCGGCCCTGTCCCCATCAGCTTGTTGGTAGGGTAAAGGCCTACCAAGGCTACGACGGGTAGGGGGTGTGAGAGCACGACCCCCCACAATGGCACTGAGACACGGGCCATACACCTACGGGTGGCAGCAACTGGGAATATTCGGCAATGGGCGAAAGCCTGACCGAGCGACGCCGC
>CAYTIP010000109.1:0-3646 GCA_964437805.1 uncultured Gammaproteobacteria bacterium
GTCTGCGGATGGATAAAGGAAATCCGGTATGCGTGCAGCATCACCCTGCCCGTGCCGCGCCGGTCGCTTCTGGACTGCTTTCTCCCTCCATACAGGTAATCTCCGACCAACGGGTATCCCAGATATTTGAAATGGACGCGAATCTGGTGCGTCCTGCCGGTTTCCGGATATGCAAACACGGTAGATATGATCTCCTTTTTCCCATCCACGGTGCGCTCGAATGTCTTGTCGCGGCGAAACCGCGTCACCGAATCCTTGCCTCCGGGAACGATACCGAACTGTTCCCGATTCCAGGGAAGCCGCCCGACCGGCGCCCTGATCTCCCCTTCCTGGGGAACGAGCCCGTGGACCAATGCAAGATATGTCTTCTTGACCGTATGTTCCCGGAATTGCCGCTGGAGATCTGCAAACGCGTCCGGTGTTTTGGCAATGATAAGAAGACCCGACGTTTCCTTATCAATCCGGTGGACTATCCCCGACCGGGCAAGGAATTCGATCTCCTGATCCGATTGGGTGACGGATCCAAAACATTCGGGGTACGTCCGTTCTACCCAATCCTGGACGGTTTCCGTTTTCACGGTTTCGGCACGGTTGACAACCATGCCGACCGGCTTGCTGATGACCAGAAGTACCTCATCCTGATAAACGATCGTGGGATTCATTTCCGCCGTTTCTTCTCTTCGCAGGTTCTGCACAGTTCTGCGGTAGGGAGAATCATGAGACGGTCGGTATCGATCATGCTGTTGCAAACGGTACAGAATCCGTATGTTCCGTCCGAAACGCGCATGAGTGCATCGTCCAGGTCTTTGCGCTTTTTCTTGAGTTCGTCGGTGAGTGCCGCGTACCGGTCGTGGCTTGATTCTTCATCCGCATCCCGGTCGGACGCTGCATTGTCAGAAAGTCGGTCGGGATCCGAAAACGGATCCTGCTTCATAAGCTCGTTGATCCGGTTTTCAAGCTCCGTCTTCTCCTTCTCAAGTTGTTTTCGAATCTCCGAGAGCAGTTCGCTTGGAAAGCTTTGCATACACTCCTCCTATCCATGCTGAGATTTTTTTGTACAAAACAGGGACGTACGTACGAACCAGTTTCAGCCCGCCACCCCAGGTGATGAGCGCGCCGGTCGCTTCGGCAAAAATGGCGATACACACCCATTGGTTTACCGTTAAACGAGAGAAGTATACAGGACTTTCTTTCAGGAATTCAAGACAAAACATGGAAACGCTGAACAGAAAGAAAAACCACAATGCATACATTCCCGGTCTGGTAAGGGTACGCTTGCGGAGTTTCCGGACAAGGGAAAGCAAAACCAGAATCGCGAATACGGCGCACATCTCGTACAGGGAAACCGGATGCATGCGCACCTGACTCCCGGACGGACCGATGCCCAACGGTGAAGTTGTCGGTTTCCCAACCACCTGACCGGACAGGAATGATCCGAGCGCACCCCAGGTAAATGCGGAGGAGAATCCGATCGTAAACGCATCAAGAAACAGCGATCGCGGTATGCCGTATTGCCTGCTCATTGCCAGCATCAGCGCACCGCCGGCCAAAAATGCTCCGTAAAAGGAAAATCCCGGCTGGATCCACGGCGTGAACACACGGATGAACAGGTTTCCCTCAAACAGCGGCCAGTGGAACAGCACAAACCCCAGACGGGACCCGACGATTGCCGCGATCGTGCCGTAAAACATAACCTGATACGTATGTTCTTCCGATATTGCCTGATTCCTGAGCTGTCTCCAGAAAAGGAAGGAAAAAATTCCCCATGCCAGCATGGTGAATACCAACAGTGTCGGGATATGGATCGGTCCGATGGAAAGAAGTGTTGGAAACATACGCGTATTGTGTTAACGGGAAGAATTGATCCCGCCTCCCCGGGAAAACAACGGGTTTTTGACAGGTAGGAGTTTCCGGAATTTGGGATCCGCGTACCGGATGCGGATAATCCCGTATGTGATAATAATGGCGCTCAGAATGACGATAACCAGTCCAACGCCGATGAAATCGGCAAACACGCCGCCGATCATGACGGGAAGGATACCTACCCCGCCCACGAATGCTCCAAGAACGCCATACACCCTTCCGCGCATCGCTCCTTCCGCTTCCTTCTGCAGAAGACTGTTGGCCGGAACATCCAGGAGACTGTTGAATACCCCCAGGAGAAAAAAGAGAAAGACCTCAAGCGGAACGATAATCCAGTCGGCAAACAGCCAGGAAAACATGACATAGCGTTGCAGATATACCGTCGCGGAAACGATTGCCAGAACGATGCCGGCTCCCAAAATCCCGGAATTCATGAGTTTTTCCGGCGAATAGATATATCCCTTGTTTCCGACCCAGATCCCGCCGGCCAGAATTCCCACGATAACCGGGCCAATGATGAATACGGAAGCATCGGTTACGTCAATCCCCATCACCTTGTCGGCAAATCCCGGACCGAGGGTGGACAACATGGCGATGATGATTTGTGTTCCTGTAAGCAAAAGCACCGCATCAAACAGCGGCGGCGAGTGGTGGACATACCGGATACCGTCGCTCAGGGAATGAAACAGTTTGACCGCAACTCCCCGGATGGACAGGACCCTAATCCGTTTCCACAGTTTCGTATCATCCGATGAGGACGGAAGTTTGAGGGATATCCACCAGGAAAACACATATACGCCGACCAGAAACAGAAGCGACCAGACCGGCCCCAAAAGCCGCAGAAGCGGACCCGCGGCGATAAATCCCACTGCCAGACTTCCGTAGTAGGCAAAGGAAAATAGGCTGTTTGCCGGAACCAGATGGTCGGGAGTCACGATTTTGGGAATCATGGTTGCCGCAGCCGGCACGAAGAATTGGGAAACGACGGCATTCAAAAACAGAAGGACATAAATGAACACAATATTGTGGGAGGCAAACAGAAGCCCCAGTACCAGAACTGCCCGGATCAGGCAGCTTTGGAGGATAATCATGCGTTTGTCGATATAATCGACTGCCGTCCCGGCAAGCAGTCCGAACAGAACGGACGGGATGCCATACGCCATAAACAATCCCGAAACCGCCGTATTGCTGCCGGTATTCCGGTAAACGATGAGCCCCAGGAGGAACAGCGTAACGTTGGCCGCAAACTGCGAAAACATCTGACTGAGCCAGAGCCGGAGAAAGGCCCGCTGGGAAAGAACGTCGGCAAACGGAATCGTCTTTCGTTCCATGCCTTACAGTATACCACCAGGCCAAGTTACGGTTGCAATCGCATTTTCATGTATCGTACAATCGAGGATACCATATGCTCGAGATCACCCACGCGCTGGTTGCCGGCAGCATTGTACGCCATACCGCAGACCCGGTCACCGCAATCACCCTGTCCTTCATTTCGCATTTCATGCTGGATGCCATTCCCCATTGGGATTTCGGAACAAACTGGCGCGGCAGGCGTAAATTGATTACCGGTGTTGTCGCCATTGCGGACGTATTCCTGGGATTTGCGCTGGGTTTTCTCATCTTCTCAGATACCTCTCTCCCCCTCCTTTTTGCCGCTATTACCGCATCCATGCTCCCGGACTGGATGGAAGCACCCTGGTACATATTCTTCGCCAACCACCAAAAACGGGAGCCCGGTCCCAACGCAGGATTAATGGAAAGACTCACCTACGGCATCTATCGG
>CAYTIP010000110.1:0-3635 GCA_964437805.1 uncultured Gammaproteobacteria bacterium
TCGATAACATCATGTTCCATCTTGGTGGTGTCCGATTCCCACGTTTGTCCGGTCCATGTGCCCAGATGGTTGGGGTTGTGCCGGAGCATGGCGCCGTACGTTTGTGCGACAAACGGATCCGGAGGGGTAAAGAGCGCTCCCAGATTGGAATCAGTGTCGGTATGGTTGAGTTGCCGGTCCAGTCGTTCCAGGAATGCCCGCAGTTGGATACGTGGGACAGGAGTATTGGGGAAATATGTCCTGCTCACTCCCTTAGTAATGAACTTGTTGATGAGAGAACGTGTAAGGATTTTCAGTCCCGTTCGCATAACGATTTTGTATTCGGGCAGAAGACTGTGGTATCGCTTTTATACTATTCGACAGAAGTCTGCCGATGATGCATCAAACGCGTCCGATGCCTTGCAGTATTCTTCCGCATGACCACGGAAAACAGCAATCGTTTCAGGCATGTCGCATAATATCGCATAACGAGGTTTCGTCCAAATGTACCGTTGGAAAGCTGTATGTGGTTTTGCAGGAGGGTAAATCCCATTCTCGCGCTCCGCCATGAATGGAAATGGATTTGCTGGAGTTGTGGATATCTGCATTTGAGGTGATTCACGAACAGCCGTTCCTGCGGACGATGGGCGTACCCATCACCGACGATAATACCATCCGGCGTTTTCCATTGGGGTTTCATAAATTTCGTACCGAATAATCCGGTATCGTGGACGATAATGATGCCGCCGGGAGCCATCTGCCGGTAGATTTTTCCGAACATATCCATACTGTCGGAAAATTCGTGTGACGCATCAAGCAATAGGAGATCGATATGTTGATGGTCGATGTCTTCCGCCGAAAAATCCTCGCCGCGTTTGCCAAGGAACCGGAATCGTTTGTCGCGGATCCTACGGGCGTATCTTGTTGCGACAGGATCCGGATCGTAGCTGTAGAGGAGTGCGTCGTCTGCCATGGACGCCAGGAAGTTTTTGGCGGAAAATCCCTTACAGAAGCCGAATTCCACGATTACCTTCGGATTGGTGACTTTGACGAGCGAGTACATGAATAGCGCCTCGTCGTTCTGGAGGGAGGATACAGTATCCGGTTTCCGGAGATGGCCGAGGGCGTAGTTTTGGAGTCGTTTGCTCATGGTCGGCTCTGTCCCTTGTGATAACCCGCACTTCGTCAATCGCTTTGTTTAGCAAGTGCACCAGAGAAAAGTATTGAATTACAGTCCCGCAGAGTGCATATCGTACAAAATGGCCAAGCCGTTTTCGCAGCTTTGACAAAGGATGGCGGAGAGGGTGGGATTCGAACCCACGGAGAGCTTGCGCCCTCACTTGTTTTCAAGACAAGCGCACTAGTCCGCTATGCGACCTCTCCCATGAATGGGTTATTCCGGAATAGCCGACAATGGTGAAACCACATCGTCGGTTTTGGCGGAGGAGGTGGGATTCGAACCCACGCGAGCCTTTCGGCTCAAGGGTTTAGCAAACCCTCGCAATGGACCAACTATGCGACTCCTCCCAAGGGCGTCATTGCTGTCTGATTATACCAGAGAATCAGCCTCAGGTTCACCCGTCATTCCGTATGGTACAATCATCCTGCTTTATGGATATGGTGATTGTAGCTTCCACAAATCCGGTTAAGATCGAAGCGGTCAGACGGGGATTCGCCGCCATGTTTCCCGCAAGTGATCTTCATATCGAAGGAATAGCTGTCCATTCAGGCGTATCTCATCAGCCGATGAATGACACCGAAACGGCAACGGGTGCTCAGCTACGGGTGGAGAATGCGAAAAAAGAGCATCCTGACGCGCTATATTGGGTCGGCATCGAAGGGGGTGTGCAGGAAACGGAGGGCGGAATGGAGGCATTTGCCTGGGTGGTTGTCCGGGACGGAAGCGGGGAGGTCGGAAAGGGGAGAACCGGGACTTTCTTGCTGCCACCGGCAATTGTGGAGCTTATCCGTGAGGGGAAGGAATTGGGGGAAGCGGATGATATTGTCTTCGGACAGACGAATTCAAAGCAGAATATGGGCGCCGTCGGGTTATTGACCGGAAACGTTATCGACCGGACCGCGTATTATGAACATGCGGTGATATTGGCGTTAATTCGGTTTAAACACAGGAATATGTTCCACGGAGTATAGACGTCGCACAATTATTATGGACCATTGGACGGTCGGGCGCGTCGTTGCGGTACTCAAGATCAATAAAAACCCCGTAAACGTCGCAGGAATGACGCGTTTCGGTATCAATCCACACAAGACTCTGGGCATCTCCATGCCACTGCTTCGGTCTCTTGCCAAACAAATCGGCAGGAATCATGCGCTTGCACGTTCTTGCTGGAAGACCGGCATTCATGAAGCAAGAATCCTTGCTGCCCTCATCGACGACCCCAAAGAGGTGACCACGAAGCAGATGCGTGAATGGGTGTGTGATTTTGATAGTTGGGACGTATGCGATCAGGTGTGCATGAATCTGTTCGTTAAAATTCCAAGGGCAATCGAATATGCATTGGTATGGACGTCGGACAATAAAGAATTCGTGCGAAGGGCAGGATTTGCGCTGATTGCGTCTCTGGCGATGCACGACAAGACGGCATCTAACCGGGTGTTTATGCGGTGTTTCCCTGCCATCCGGCGGGCAGCAACGGACGAACGGAATTTCGTCAAAAAAGCCGTGAACTGGGCGCTCCGGCAGATCGGCAAACGAAATGCGATATTGGGAACACGGGCCATGCGGTTCGCCCTTGAGTTGAAGGCGATGGATAGCTCTTCGGCGCGTTGGATCGGGTCGGATGCATACCGCGAACTTTCCGTCCGGTATTCAAAGTCGGGATCGGCATAATCGGGTTGAACAGCGGTATGTTTGCCACTATACTGGAATCATGGACAGAAACTCCGCAGATGAAAAGGAGCGCGCACCTGAAGTTTTTTTGAGCTGGAGCTCTCCGTCCCGGTTATTTAAGAAACGGGATGCCGAATTCTACAAAACCATCGGCGCGATTGTGTTCCTGCTCACGATTATCCTCATCTTCGCCAGCGAGTTCGTCCTGGTGCTGGCGATGCTCTCTATCGTGTTCTTGGTTTACGTCCTGTCTACCGTTCCCCCGGAAAACGTCGAACACCGGATTACGAATCTGGGGATTGAAAGCGCCGGGCATTACTACCGCTGGGAAGAACTCATGGAATTCTGGTTTGACCGGCAATGGGGGCAGATGCTCCTGGTTCTCACTCCTCACATCGGACCACGGATCGTCATTCTGGGAAATGAAGAGCAGAAAGAGAAAATTCGGACGCTTCTTGCCAAACATATCCCCTACCGGGAAGTCCCGGAACGGACCTGGATGGATAATGCGTCCAGCTGGCTTTCGCAGAAGGTCCCGCTGGAGCAATCTTCCCAGCATTAGGTTTTCCCCAAACAACGTAGTAAAATACGGTATTGTTCCGGTAATACGCTCCCGTAGTTCAACGGATAGAATAGGGGTTTGCGGAACCTCTGATTGCAGTTCGATTCTGCACGGGAGCGCCAGTGGGTGCTTGTAGAGGGTGAGGTGCAGGAGCGGCTAAACTGCCTGGTCTCGAAAACCATGGGAGACGAAAGTCTCACGCGAGTTCAAATCTCGCCCTCACCGCAGCGTACGGATGCCGTC
>CAYTIP010000111.1:0-3589 GCA_964437805.1 uncultured Gammaproteobacteria bacterium
GAGACGGTTGCCTTCCTTCGGGAACGGGAATCGTCATCCGGGATCGGAAAGGTACAGCTGTCGCGGAGTTGGTTGACGATACGCTGTATATCCTCTTTGATTTGCCCCATCGGCTGGGAGAGTACAACTCCACCAAACTGATGGGTACCATCATGAAGGAAGTGCAGAAGATTTTCAAAGCGCAGGGTCGGAAACCCGGTGTTTTGGATTTCGAACGCAACTTCATCGAACTGTTCCGCCGGCGTGACGGCCTGCTGGAAATGAATCCCGCACGCATCAGGGCCAAATGGGAGGAACTGCTCTCTGTCCTGAAGGAACAACCCATCGTGATCGGGAACGAAATCCGGTTTACCCTCGGCCCGATTCAATTCGTCGGGCACGGAAGCGATGATCCAATGAATTTGGGATCGTACGAAGTGGTTTTCAACACCAGAAATGGATCCGTCACGTTTCATCCGAAGAGTGAACGGGGTAAACGGCATCCGCACATCTTCAGTGACGGATCGGCATGCCTCGGGAACATTGACGATGGCATGACACGATTCATCCGGGATCGCGAATTCGCGTTTGCGGTCGAATTGATAACAATCTATCTGGAGAGAGGATAAGATGACGCAATCAACCAACGCAAAGCAACCGTATAAAACGGCTGCAGCACCATTGCCGCTCCCACGACTGGTACTGCAAACCGATCTACTGGCCATTCTGCAGGCATATATCGATGCGGCAGACGGGGAAATTTCCGGATTGGGTCAGATAGAAATCGTCAACGACACCGATTTCGCCGTCACTGCGCTGCACCTACTCAATCAGTTGGTCACTTCTGGCAGTACCGAGCTTGACGCTGCCGCAATCGCCGATTTCATGGAAGTTGCCATGGACACCGGCATGGACTTGGAGAGCATCAAACTCTGGTGGCATTCCCATGGGCACGGCAGCGTCTTCTGGTCCACAACGGACGAGACCGCGATTGCGAACCTATCCAATGCAGGTTGGATGCTCTCGATCGTCGGCAACAAACGGAACGAGTACCTGGCGCGGTTGGACATCTACGTCCCAGTCCACGTCCGGATTGATCTTCCGGTGAACATCGTTGCGCCGCCTCTGCCTGATGACGTCCTGGTGGCAATCCGCAATGAGGTGGACGAGAAGGTCGTGTTCGTGACACCGGATCCTGTGCCCGCAAATCCCCCTACCAAAGGAGGACGCAATGGCCACAAAAATGCCGCGTAACGGGCCCGATTTTTGGCGCCAACAGGGTCTCCTGCCCCCGTCAGCACTCGAGGACGTGACCGTCCATCTGATCGGAGCCGGCGGTATCGGGTCTCCCACGGCACTGACCCTTGCGAAGATGGGCATTCCGAACATGATCATCTGGGACGATGATACCGTGGAGCAACATAACCTGCCAAACCAGCTGTACCGCTGGCAGGACCTTGACCAACCCAAAGCAGAAGCACTGCGTGGTATGCTCGCGGAGTTCGCGGCGACCAGGGTGGAAACACGAACCGAACGGTATACTGAAACCTCGGAACCGCTTTCGGGTATCGTCGTGTGTGCAGTCGACTCCATGGCCGCACGCCAGTCGATCTGGAACCGGGTCAAGGGAAATCCCGATATTCCGCTGTATGTAGAAGCGCGCATGGGCGCCGAGGTTTTACGTGTCCACGCGGTGGATCCCAACGACGACGACAGTGTGGCTTGGTATGAAACCACTCTGTACGACGACAGTGAGGCTATCGAGGCTCCCTGCACGGCCGGTGCGATCATCTACACGGTCATGGCGGCGGCGGCATTGATCGGGGATCTGGTCAAACGGCATGTTCGTCAGGAATCTTACCCAAGGGAGGTGATCCTGGATCTGATTAATCTGATGTTCGTCTAACAACCGTCCGTTCACTAAACCACATTCAGTTCACTCAAGACTAAGGAGCAACCTAATGCCTACCAACAACAACACCGATCAGTTTGTCGGCATCGTTTCCCTGGCGGTCGTCGGCCACAAGGTGCAGGATATTTCGTTCCTGGGCGAGGAAATCAGCCTGGTGGACGCGCTGAATCAGGCCGACCTGTCCCTGCGGGGCCACTCGGTCCGGCTGGTCCGCGGCAACAACCGCACGGACATCGCCGATCCGACCGGTCTCATGTTGCGCGACGGAGACAAGGTCTTCATGATCCCCCAGGTCCGCGGCGGCACCGAATAATCCAAGCCGGGACTGGGCGCAAGAATAGTTAGGAACAATTGAATAGCTGCTAGTGGCATAACACTGGCACATCTCTACCCCTGACGGGGTAAGAAAAGTCCATCACTTCGGAAGCAGTGGCCGGGACGGTCACATAAGTCTCGCCGGGGATGGCAGATAGGGATCTTAAACATCCCGGAATTGATCGCGCGTCGCGCGAGAAATCCGGGGGATCCCTATCAGCAAGTCATCAAGTGTGTGCTTGATCCGACGAGTCCGAAAGGACGAAACTTGCGCTCAACTTTATATTACCTAGTATGTGTCCACTCCGTGTAGAAGTCGACAATCGGTATTTTGGAACGATTCCTGATGTCGGGAGTCTGGATATCCACCACCCCATGAATCCGTTTGCGTTCGGCGGGCGCGTGAGCTATTACGGAGACACCATCGGGTACGCTTCCATCATCGGTCCGGAGGGCGATACGCTGGGAGCAGTAGTCGATTCTGCAGGAGAATCACTTACCGTGACTATCGATCTTTCAGACCTCTCACCGGATTCACCGAAAACCTCCTATACGATTTCAGCAACAAGGGAATGATAGGCGCATGAGTCGACACGGAAGATACATGAGCGCCATACTCTGCTCCCCCGTTATGAACCAATAAAAATCCCCCCGTTCACCATTGCTTGTTGTGTTTCTGCCGCCTACTGGCAATCTTCAGCAATGGCTACTTGGGGGGAAATGGGCTACTCAGCGCGAATAATGAAGTTCAGGAGTGCCCCAAACCCATGGATTGGCGGTACATACGACGCAATCCATCCGGCCTCGTTAAAGGCTTCAAGTACATTGTTCCGGACGAACATGTACTCCTGGGCGTTCATGCCGCGCTCTCGGCATCTATCGATAACGAACTGTTCCTGAAAGCTCACCATTCTGCTGGTCAGTGTCGGGGCAGCTTGCATCAACAGATCATTTAGCACTTCCGTCAGAATCGACTCCAGCTCTGATTTGCGGATCTTCAGAACATCTGGTGTAATGGGTTTCATCCCTAACCTCTTTCTCCACACACCGCATAAGGCAACTCCCGGTAGGCACGGAAGAGAAAATCTATTCGTCGCTTTTTTGAGCGTGAACAGCGCTTCGGATAGGATATTCTCCCATCAAAAGCGCTGTCCACCTCATTCCCACACATATTTCAACGTACGTCTCCCGATTGTGATCAACCCGGCAATACAGGCTGTATCGGCAAGATATGGGGGAAGTATATCCCAGTATGTCCGCAAAATCAACTACTATAGGCTTTATATCGTCTGATGGAAGATGTGGCTTCAGGATCGCTATTAATTCTTCTGTCTTAAGAATGCGGGGATGTCGAACTCGTCCTCTTCCTGGGGAGGAGTATCG
>CAYTIP010000112.1:0-3587 GCA_964437805.1 uncultured Gammaproteobacteria bacterium
TACGTACCTGCCCAGCGCATATATCCCCAGGATGCCGCCCCAGAGCATGAGAACTAAATAGCATTGGTCGACCAGTTCTTTGCCGACCGCAAACGAGAGGACATAGGAGAACCCCTGTCGGAATATATCCGTCACTTCCGCGTCCGACGGGACGCCCAACCCTCGGTGTTCGCGCCAGGTGGCAAATACAGTATTGAACAGCGAGCTTTGCGGGTTGAGATACGAAGAAAAATTGTCCCACCCCAGGAGGGAAAATCCGGGTTTGATGATTCCCGCGGACATCACGGATAGCAGGATAATGAGGAACAGGAGGCCAAACCGGTTACGAATATGAGGGAAATACCGCATAGGACAAGTGTACCAAATTCTCTGCAGCCGGTTTCCGGTTCGTAAGTCTCGCAGGCCGGCGATAGACGAAATATTGTTTGATATACCGGTAGATGAACCAGTTAAACGTCGCCGGAAACAGGTATCCTGCGGTCAATTGTCCTACCCAGAAAAGCTGTGTTCCAAGTGGAGCATTCTGGACATTCCGGTGAGCCCATCGATGGACGGCGTACAGGGAAACCATATGTTTCGTATGTTTCTTGACGGAAACCGCATCGGCATGGAATTTCACGCGGACCAGCGGCTCCTGGATGTTTGCGATTTTTCCCTTCAATCCCAGCTTGTACCACATATGAAGATCATCCGCCGGCCAGAATTTCTGATCATACCCGCCGGTTTCCAGCGCAATGGTTTTGCGGTACATCACTGCAGCATCCCAACAGGGACTCAGAGAGAGCCATGTGTTTTTCAAATCCCGGTCGTGGGCAAGGAAGCGGTTGATCCGCCGGTTGCCCTGTTCATCCTCGACCAGGAGCCATGAACCGACCAGAACAACATCGGGATGTTCGAGAAGAAACGCGACCTGTTTGCTAATGCGATCAGGATACATCTGATCATCCTGGTTGATGCGGCAGATGAGTTCGCCTTTCGCTTTCTTCAATGCGAAGTTCAGTACACGACCCAGTCCCTTGTTTTTGGCAAAGGGGTAGAAGGAAATCCGTTCCGGATACCTGTGCGCAAGTTCATCACACAATCTTTTGCTCGAATCCTTGGATCCATCGTCGATGAGGAGGATTTCGAAATTCCGGTAGGTGCTTTTCAGAACCGATTGTACGGCCTGCTCCAGATATTTCGCTCCATTGTAGACCGGGATCACCACGGAAACAAACGGTGTATTCTTACCGTTTGCTGCATGGACCAATGTTTTCATGCGTTTGTTCATAGGTAGTTACTATTCATCGCTGCTGTTTTCAACACACATATTGATATATGTATTGGAAACAACAGGCATACAGGATTTTCTTTTTTCTTCGAGCGGGATCGCTCAAATGAAAATAGAATTTCCTCTCTGTTGTTTGACCTTTGGGGTCGGGAGTTCAGGCTTTTCGTGCCGATTCTTCACAAGCGAAGGCCTTGCGTGTATAGGTCTATTGTCCCGCGTACGGAACGACCACACGTAGGTGCTGCAAGTGCGGTCCTGATGACCGTGAATCTGCGGCGTTGCAAAAGCCCGTGCCTTCGTATAGACAGGCGGCTCCCGACCCCGATAGGTCAGGCGGGTCATTTAGCGGAGTAATCCAGCCCAGCACCAGCCCGACGGGCAGGTGATGGTGGTCACAGCCGAGGGCTTCTCCCGTGGCGTGTGGGCGCTCACCACCGCGATGGTTTCGGACACCTCTTTGAGGTGGTCGAAACCGTAAAGCGGAAAGGCGGTGTCGCTCGGCCAGGTGCAGTCATTGCCGGGACACCACACTAATGTGGCGTACACAGGATCGGCTTCGTGTGTCGACCAGCGGTCCCAGCTCAGGCTATTCGGTGTGGCCTCCCACAACAACATCAAGGCCTCGACTGCCTGGTTGAGGGTCAAAAAAGCGTCCTGCAACCGCTGGATGATGACAGCGGGGAACTCCGACTGGCCTACGTTCCGGCAGGCTGCCAGATCGGGTCCGCAGTTATCTGCGTTGTACTTCAGGCCCCGGCCTTTATTGGGATCCGCGGGAACGGCCGTCGCTTCCGGCTTTTCCGTCGCCTTGGGGGCGGCCTTCGTCAGGATGGCAAACACCGTCGCCTCGACGTTCACCGACTTCAGGGTGGGGAGCGGGGTGTACGTCGGGAGGGGCGTATAGGTCGGCAACGGCGTCTGGGTTGGCACCTTGGTCGCAGCGGGCGCTTCGGGTGTCTGGCCGGGATTGGGCATGCAGGCGCCCAGGATTAACCCGGCGATAATCAATACGGAAATCAACAGGGTTTTCTTCATCGGATCCTCACTATTTCCACTTGTCTTTTGCCTTGATCGCCGCCAAGAGCAGCAGGATGACGATGACCAAAGCGATGCCGATTTTCCATCCCACGAACGGGATGACGAAGATGATCAGGACGTAGGCGCTGGTGACGACATACGTGATCCACGCCCACTTCCGCGAAAAGATCGCGCCGCCTGCCCACGTGTTCGGCAAAGACTGCAGGATGCTGAAGAACACCAACAGCACCCCGACCATCTGAGCCACGGGTCCTGGCGCAAACCAGGACGCTGGGTTAGTTACCCAGTTGGTGACTTGCTCTACGAACGGATTCATGTTTTCCTCCAAAACTTAGTTATGAGATGAAAAAAGCACCATATTTCGGTGTCTCGGATGTGATCCGGAACCTGTCGGACGATGTATCATCCAACAAGTACCGGATCCATCCACGCTCGAGAGCTGGTGTACGGTCATGCCTACACGCGATAGCCTTAAACTATTAAACAGAGAAGATACACGGCAATAGTTGCCGTATATCCTGTATGCCTTGTTAAAGTGCGGTCCGTTCTGCCGGATTCCTTTCCCGCTGTGGGATAGGTTCCGGATTCCCGAACCCCTGGAAACGATTGTTTTCAGGAATGAAGGTACTCTCAAGCCTGCCTCAAGAGAATACCTTCATTCCCGGAAAACAAGTATTCATATGTACATTTCTGCTCCACTTCCTCGGACAGAGATTGTCTTCCATATTGGTCCGCAATACGGGAGACAATCTCTCTCACTTACCGTACCTTTTCCGACACTGCTTTCGCAGCGACAGGGCTCCGGTATGGGAGAGAGAGTGTCGTTTTCAAATGATGTGCGTTATGATACGCCGAGCGACGATGGATAAAGGTGGGATTGCCATCTCGAGCTTTTTACCATCGCCGTGGTCCGCCGGTATCCACCGTGTTCGTGACGTCTTTCTTCTCGCCCGTTTCCGGATCGGACATGATCACCTTGAAGAATGACCGAGGCGGTTTGCTGGCATCCAGAATGTTTCTGACTACAGTCAAATCCAGAGCCGTCATCGGTATGATGATCAACGCCAGCGGCAGAAAGATCAGCCAGTTGAATGAGCAAGAGTTCGGTTCTGGCAGCGCATCGCTGTGGAAATTTGCGCACAAAACCGAATTGCTAACATCTTGGGGCACCGGTGCACCCAAAGCGATCGTCATAAGGCAGAAAATTACGAGCCCGACGACGATGTTGGGGATCAGCACCAGCCCGATAAAGTACTTGTTCGAAAAATCGATATTCATG
>CAYTIP010000113.1:0-3571 GCA_964437805.1 uncultured Gammaproteobacteria bacterium
TTTGGCCGTGCTTTGCTGGAAGCAATCGTCGCGACGTACGATCAGCAGAATGGACAGAGCGTTTCCGGAGACGAACAGAACGCTCTCGCGCTACGGGACGAGTATGAGTAATCTGCTCATTCCAGCGTTTTGTAATTCCTTGGTCCCCGTAAGCTGGGCTTCGACCGTCAAGCGCATGCGCTTGGCCAGAGACGCCCTCGGGGAGAATCACTTTGTTAAGAACTGGGATATCTTAGGAGAAAGGTTGCGAAGAAATCCTTCGCTTCAGTCCGTTACGGACCCTTTCCACGATATCACCAGCTCTTCCCGGATACGGATCATCAATCCGTGTTCAAGAAGAGCTGGGACAACTACATACCCGTGATGCATTTGCCGATACGTTCGTTTCCGCTACGATGAGGGCGTTATTCGGATTTCATCGGAAAGGAGCGTTTGGTATGGCTTCACGATCATCGGAACGGGTAGAACATGGACACGGGTCACCCCAAGAGCTTCCGGCGGGATTTGAAATGACTGACGACGGTGCATTGAAGGTGTTCATCCCGGCCTCTTCCGTGGATGTCTGGGGATTCCGCCCCTCCGGTTTGGAAATCCTTGATCTCGGGAGCCCATTCGGATCCCGGATGGATATTTCTTCCTCGGTCATCACGAGCCATGATGGAGCAGACGAAAAACCACCGCAGTTTACCCAGATGACCCGCGGCGTGCACACAATTCTTACCGGTATCCAGCGGGCCCTCATCCGGCTTGGCGATGCAAATCCTCCGAAGGGCGGATCTCCGAAACCGAAATATTTCGTTGCGGAAGAACCGCAAATTGATTGTGTCCAGATTGATACCGGCACCCAAATACAGATAAAATCGAATTTCGTAGACGACATCAATACTCAGGAAGAGTGGGCCGAGGTTGACAAAGACCGCGTCCGCCAGGCCAGAAATCGCGCCGCGCGGTTAGCCGAAAAAATCGCCGCGAAATTCAGATAACACTCCGCATGCCTCCCTTGCGTTGACACGGTGACACCATCGTATATGATAGAGAAAGGTGTATAGGCGTTTCTCTGTCCAGTGAGAAAAGGAGTTACTACTATGGCAAACCAAATTCAGGTTCCGCTCGATGTACCCGAATCCATGCACACCGAATACATCAAGAATTACGGATTGGCTACCCATGACAGCGGTAAACTCATGCTGTTCGCCGGCGACCAGAAGGTCGAACACATGAACAAGGATTTCTTCGGCGAGGGCATCGCCGATGACGATCGGGACCCTGAACACCTGTTCCGGATTGCCGGTAAATCCAGGATTGGTGTGTTTGCTACACAGATGGGTATGGTTGCCCGGTACGGAAACGATTACAAAACCATCCCCTACCTCATTAAGCTCAATTCCAAAACGAACGTGGTAAAAAAGGATACGGACGACCCCAGAAGCTACCAGTGGTTGACGGTCGATGATGTCGTCCGTTTCAAGGAATCCAGTAAGCTGTCCATCGTCGGTGTCGGATATACCGTCTACTGCGGCAGCAAGTATGAGGGCGCTATGCTTGCGGAAGCGGCACAGGTCGTCTTCCAAGCCCATCAGCGCGGACTGTTTACCGTTCTGTGGATGTACCCTCGCGGGGTATCCGTCGAAGATGAAAAAGATCCGCATTTGGTAGCCGGTGCGGCAGGTGTCGCACTCACCCTCGGGTCGGATTTCACCAAAGTGAATTATCCCAAGCCCAAGGAGGGAGACCGTGCCAAATCCCTTCAGGAAGCGGTTATCGCAGCAGGAAGAACGAAGCTCATCTGTGCAGGCGGCAGCAGTGTGGACGTGAGCGTGTTCCTGCAAACGCTGCACGACCAGCTGCATATATCCGGTACGTTCGGGAATGCAACGGGCAGGAACATCCATCAGAAACCGCTGGATGAAGCAGACAGGATTGCCAACGCGGTATCGGCACTCACCTACGACAATGCAACCGTAGAACAGGCGTTCAGTATCTATAAAGGAGAATAATCTATGGACAGACCGACACTTGCCGAATACATCGCAAAAAATAACGGAGAATTGGGCGAACCCTTTCTGCAGGTCATGAACGTGATTGCAGATGTGGCCGTTACGATAGACGGGAAGCTGTCCCGCAACGGACTTATCGAAGAGCAGGGACTGACGGGCGGAAAGAATGTCTACGGCGAGGATGTGGAAAAACTGGACGAATACGCCAACAATACCATTACGTCGGCACTGCTTGCCTGCCCGGCCGTATTTGCGGTGGGTTCCGAGGAGTTGGAGGAGCCCAAACTGTCAGGACATGACGGCTCATACAACATTACCCATGACCCGCTGGACGGCTCCAAGAATATCGATACGAATTTGCCGATCGGCACGATATTCGGTATCTATCCCAAGCATGACACGGTCCTCCAGAAAGGATCCAGTCTCATCGCTTCGGGGTATGTGCTCTATGGACCCAGTCTCATGCTCGTTTTGGCTACCAAGGGCATGGTCAACGGGTTTACGTTCGATAGTGAGAAACAGGCTTTCGCCATGAGCCATCCGAATCTGCGGATCGGCGACAAGAAGATCTATTCGGTCAATGAGGGGAACCGGGAGCTCTTTTTCCCGGGCGACAAGGCATATCTGGAGTTTGTGAAGAAGGATGCTGCGTATTCGCTCCGGTATGTCGGGTCCATGGTAGGTGACGTACACAGGACGCTTCTGAAAGGCGGTCTGTTCTTCTACCCTGCGGACACCAAGCACGAGCACGGAAAGCTCCGGCTTCTGTATGAGGTCGCGCCAATCGGATTCCTAGTCGTCCAGGCTGGAGGCAAAGCAGTATCCAATGGCATTGACGCACTGGATCTCATGCCCGAAAAGCATGACCAGCGCGTCCCGATTGCATTGGGGACCGCAACGGAGGTCGACATCTACCTGACCTATCAGAAAGGTAATTAGAAGCTATGGATGAGCACGGATCCCCTGCACCCGAACACAATCCGTTGGGTCACACGTTTCATATCCTGCGGGAGAACGCCGGTCTGTTCGGATTGGGTGTTGAGGTAGCCGTCATGGAAGACGGCGTTCCAACCGGATCGGCCGTCGTGTATGGAGATACCCTCCACATGGTCCGTCTCCACATGGATGCCGAAGTAGCCTGGCTGGTATCGGGAACCGGCACCGAACGAATCATGGAAACAAACAGTATGCTGCCAAAGCATTTGCAGCGGCCCCATCCGGCGGTCTGATTTCCGTTTTCTCCTATGACCGGCCAAGGATATTTGGTATGATTCCCCGTGCAGATTGCCTGCGGCCGGATCGCGGCTTGCGGGCGACTGCGCACGTACTTTCACATCCAAGAGTGTTGATCGAATTCTTCCTATTGTTGGAGGGTTCCGTCACGAAGGGAATCGGACGGATTCCTTTGGTTACGGTACCCTGCACACGATAAGGAGAATACGTTGTTCGAAGATCTGTTCTTTTTACCGGGATGGACGCTTGCGATAACCCATCTCATTTTTGTCATCGCCTATGCGCGGTGGAAACAGTGGGGAGTCATTGTTCTGTTTGGCCCCGACGGACTGTTCCGTCCA
>CAYTIP010000114.1:0-3557 GCA_964437805.1 uncultured Gammaproteobacteria bacterium
GACGCAGGGACGAATACATACAGGAGGGCAGAACTGAATGAAGTCAAATAAGAATACGCTCGGCATCCGTCTCGGTGCATTGGTTCTTGTCCTTGTGGTGGTAATTGGCGGCGGAGTGCTTTGGTGGAATGATGCCGTTGCTCCGTACGATCCTTCCGACACGACACCTGTACCCTTCACCGTATCCTCGGGAGACCACATCCGGGAAATTGCATCCAATCTCGCCGCAAACCGGCTCATCCGCAGCCCAATCGGATTTTATGTACTCGTCAAGGTTATGGGGTTGGAGCGGGAAATCCAGGCAGGTGAATTCCGACTCCTCAGGACTATGGACAGCGGGACGATTGCCAACGAACTTACCCATGGTATGACGGATACCTGGGTGACGATCCTGGAAGGATGGAGAGGTGAGGAGATCGCTACCAAACTTGCCAAAGAACTGGATATACCCGAGAAGGAGTTTCTGAGTATTGCCCAGGAGGGGAAGATGTTTCCGGATACCTATCGCGTACCGCGGGATGCATCCGCTGCGGCCATCGTTGCATTGCTCAAGGAGAATTTCAGCAAGAAAATTACTCCGGCAATGATGGCAGATATACGGAAAGGACGCCTCTCCCTGGATGAGGTGATTATTCTGGCATCGATCGTCGAGCGGGAGGGGAAGTCGGCGGAAGACAGACCCATGATAGCCGGTATACTCCTCAACCGTCTGGAACAGGAGTGGCCGTTGGAAACCGATGCGACGCTCCAGTATGCACTCGGATACCAGGCGAAAGAAAAGACATGGTGGAAAAAGGAACTGACGGATGCAGATAAAACGGTCGATTCGCCATATAACACCTATACGCATCCGGGATTGCCACCGGGTCCGATTTCCAACCCCGGAATCCAGGCGATCAACGCCGTGATTTACCCGAAAAAATCCGATTTCATGTTCTACCTCCATGACCCAAAGGGCCGTATCCATTACGCGAGGACACTCGAAGAGCACAACAGAAACATCGACACCTATCTCAGGTAACGGAATTATCATGAAGCATCTATTGGCGGCGCTTGCCATACTGGGTACAGTGTTGAGTCTGCCAATTGCCTCGGTGCATGCGGAATCTATTCCTTCGTTTGACGCTTCCATTGAAATCAAAAAGGACGGATCCTACCGTGTATCCGAAACAGTCGTCTACGATTTCGGAACCAGCGAGCGTCACGGGATGTTCCGGTTTATCCCGTTCATCAGGCGCAACAGCGAAGGGAAACGGTTCATCATGGATATCGGTGATATCCGGGTTACGGACGATTCCGACCGTCCATATCGGTTTTCGGTATCCGATGAGGGTGAGGAGAAGCAGATCAAAATCGGGGAAGCGGATAAGACAGTGACCGGGATCCATACCTATTCCATCGGATATTCGGTGGCAGGCGGCATCACATATTTTTCCGACCATGATGAACTGTTCTGGCAGGTGACCGGTACGGATTGGGAAGCGCCTATCGATCAGGCATCGGTTATCCTCACGCTTCCGGAACCGGTTGACCCTGAATCCATGCGGCTTGTCTGCTATACCGGACCTGCAGACAGCTCCGCATCCGACTGTACAGCCCGGTATGAGGAGGGGAAAGTCCGGGTGCAGACGACCGATCCGCTTATGCCCGGTGAAGGGTTGACCATCGTCGTCGGATTCCCCAAAGGTATCGTTGCGGTCATGGAACCCAAACCGAAGGATACCTGGTTATCGCAGCTGCTTTCCATGCTGGTAACAATTGCCGTCGTTCTTGGCAGTATCGCATGGTATCTCGTATTGCCCTTATGGATCGTTATCCATTGGTTCCGGACGGGCAGAGACCCCGAAGCACCGATGGGGGTTGCTTCCGCATGGTTTGATGTTCCCAAAACGAAAACAAGAAGACCGCTGACGCCGGGTGAAACCGGAACACTGGTCGATGAGCAGGCGGGGATTCCCGAAATATCGGCAACGATCGTTGATTTGGCGCGGCGGGGCTATATGAAAATCATAGAAACCAAGAAGAACGACTTTACCCTGGAGAAGCGGCACACGTTCGCCAAAGACGATACCCTCCGGCCGTTTGAACAGACACTGATGGACGGATTGTTCAAAAAGGGCAAATCGGTCCGTATTAAGGATGTCGTACTCATTTCTACCGTATCGGACGTCAAAAAGAAGCTCTACACTGCTGTAGTGGATGAAGGATTTTTCCTCACGAACCCGGACGCACAACGCACGAGATATTCCGTCCTGGGCGTGATCGGGATGATTACCATGAATTTCCCCCTGATTCTTGCCGCATTCCTGTTTGGCCGGGCAATGCCAAGAAAGACGATTGACGGGAGACAGACCGCCAACATGGCCCTGTCCCTGAGGAATTTCCTCACCAGCCAGAAACGCCAGTTTGCCTACCAGGCCGACAAACAGCTGCTGTTTGAGAAGCTGCTGCCGTACGCAGTCGTATTCGGGGTGGAGAAAATCTGGGCTGACAGATTCAAGAATATCGTACTGAAAAAGCCGGACTGGTATGACGGGTATAATATGCGTACGTTCAACAGCGTGGCGATGGTCCACTCATTGGATTCCTCGTTCCGAAGCGTTACCAGCGCTGCAACACCCACGTCGTCATCTTCAGGATTCTCCTCCGGGTTTTCCGGCGGGTCGGTCGGCGGTGGCGGTGGCGGTGGCGGCGGAGGCAGCTGGTAAAACGGAAGGCTACCCGTATATACTATAAGGAAGGCTGGAGTTGCATATACTGCAGCCGGAAAGGGGTGTCGTATGGCAAGAATCGTGGTTAAGACGGCGCATGGGCCGCATGTCCTCACGCCGCAGGATAAACCGGTGAAGCTTTGTATGTGCGGACTCTCCAAGAATCAGCCGTTCTGCGACACGTCCCACCTGAAAACGCTGGATGAGGAAGATGGGAAGATCTATATCTACGATGAAGAGGGAAAGCGGCATGAGGAGGAAGAATGCTGCGGCGAAGGTGAATGCTGCTGCCATGAAGACGGTCATGGCGCGAATTGATCTATTGACACCAGGCCAAAAGGCCATATAATACGGGATAGTCTCAATAGATCATTGGAGGCGAACGTTCCTTGTTCGCTTCTTTTTACGTTTCGAAGCA
This sequence comes from uncultured Gammaproteobacteria bacterium, assembly GCA_964437805.1. Classification (GTDB taxonomy): domain Bacteria; phylum Patescibacteriota; class Microgenomatia; order UBA10105; family UBA927; genus UBA10108. The sequence continues at coordinate 3,130 of CAYTIP010000114.1, forward strand.
GGGCGTTTTTGTAAGGATTTATTGCAATGGCACAAGATACCGGTTCCTCCAATCGTTTACACTGGGGTGTTGAGTATCCTCATATCCCACAGCTTGATCTGACGCTCGTGCAACGGGAATCCTACCAATGGTTCCTGGATGAGCGTATTAAGGAATTGCTTGTTGAGATTTCCCCGATTTCCGACTTCACCGGAAAAAACTGGGAACTTTCCTTCGGTGATTATTTCTTCGGCAAACCCCGCCTTACTCCCAGAATCGCAATCGAAAAAGGACTGACCTATGACATGCAGCTCAAGGTCATCGCAACCCTCACCAACAAACAGACGGGACACCAGGTCACACAGGAAGTGTTCCTGGGCGACATCCCCGCAATGACCCAGAACGGAACGTTCATCATCAACGGCATCGAGCGGTGCGTCGTCAACCAG
>CAYTIP010000115.1:0-3548 GCA_964437805.1 uncultured Gammaproteobacteria bacterium
CGAAAGAACGAACCGTTTACCAAGCCGGATTCGGTCATTGAGATGGAAGTTGACGGGTACGGGGGCGGAACACCGGTGGACGGGCGCCCCAAGCGGAAGGAATTTTTCATCCGGGGTACGGAGCCCAATGCGAAATCACCCATTTACCAGACGCTGAAAATTTCCAAACACGACGGATCCAAACTTGCCAATCCGGTAGAGGTATCCAAAGGAGAATTCGAATCCAAGGATTTTGTCGTATTCAAGGAACAGGATCCCGTATCCTCCGACGGCAAAAACCGCTGGCAGGAAGGAATCGACGCGTGGGTCCAAGGGCAGTCCGATTCCCAGATGAAGCCGCCACGGGATGTGTATGAAGGGAGTGACGCGATTTCGGTGCGGATCAAGGATCCCCAGGACAAATCGCAGGTCAACGGCAGCGTCACCGTTTCGGCGGAAGCGATGTCCGTCGGTGCCATCACGCGCATGGAATTGTTTGTTGATAACGACAAGAAGAAGGAAACCAACGGTAATTCCCTGAATGAGTCCCTGAATCTTTCGGACGGCAGGCACGTGATACGCGTGAAAGCGGTGGATGACCGGGGGCATGCGACGGAGCAGGAAGTGTCCATCAGCGTGAACAAGCCATACGATACCCCGACACCCACGCCCTGAGCCTCTTGATTGTCAAGATAATTGTCAGGATAATTGTCTTTCCGAACCGTTTGTTTTGAGTGTCGCCTGGAATTTCTCCGAGAGGAGGGTAAGGATGCGATCCCTTGCTTTCTGTGTATCCTGGGACGTTAGGTTTTTAGCCGTGCTCTGGTAGGTGATGTGGAAGGTGCGGGTATCCTTATAGCGGTCAAGGAGCGTTACTTCCCTGACAAGTGGATGTGCCCGGCGGATGGCTTCCATCATCGGTCCGACGAGCGTTTTCTCCGGCACCACCATGCACAGATCCTCAAAACTCGCCGGATATTTCGGGACCGGGACGTAGGTTTTTGCCGGCTGTTTCTTCTTTGTGATGCGTTCCATATCCAGGGACAGGATTGTAACGGGCTTGTCTATCCCTGCGGCTTGCCCCAATGCGGATTCCACCTGTCCGATGAGTCCGAAATCCCCCAGTGTCAGGGAGCGGTCGATATCATACCATTTCGGGATGACCCCGGTATCCTGCGGGAACGGGATGCCGAACTGGTCAAACAGCGTTTCCGCGATCCCCTTCAGGACAAAAAATGCGTCCGTTCCCGTCTGTCCCACCATGAGCATCGGGTGTTCGTGCGGGAGATCGCCTGATCTGAATTCATATACCATGGATAATTCAAACAGCTTCAGGTTGTCGGCAAACCCCGCATTCTGCCGGATGGTTTCCAGCACTCCCGGCAGGAGGGATGGCCGCATATATTCCCATTCGGCGGATAAAGGGTTGGTGATCGTATAGGTCTTTGAGGTGTCCAGTCCGAATCGTTTCATCTGAGTGCCCGAAATCATGGAATACGGCATGATTTCGGTATAGCCCCACCCGGAAAGCAGATGTTTGACCATATGCTCGTCGTTGAGGATGGGATCCGTGAGAACTGCGGGCGGCTGTGTGTCCGGTAACCTGGTTGCGATCCGGTGGTATCCGTAGATGCGGGCAATTTCCTCGATGATATCCACATCCGAACCGACATCCCTGCGGAAGCTGGGAACGGTGATTTCGATCGCGGTATCTCCCAATGTGACGCCAAACCCCAGGGGAGCCAGCGTGTTTTCCAGTTCCCGGTCGGTGAGGCTGGTTCCCAGATACGTGGTGATTTTTTCCCGCCGTGCCTCAACGGTTTTTGGTGTGTAGGGTTGCGGATAGAGGTCATACAGCGGGCTTGCGGGAATCGCACCCGTCAGTTCCCTGAGCATATCGATACCCTTTCGTATGGTGGGCATGACCAGTTCACTGTCTATCCCCTTTTCAAAGAGTGCTGCGGCTTCCGTCCGGTGCGCCAGTGCCATGGACGTACGCCGGATACGGCTGGCGTCGTATGTCTGGACAAACAGGACGATCCGGTTCGATTCGTCCGTTATGTGCGAAACACCGCCCCCCATAATGCCGCACAGGTCGATGAGGCGTCCGGATCCGTCTTCAATGACGATATCCCCTCCCGGAAGGGTGTGGATGGTCCGGTCCAGGGTCATGATGGTTTCCCCCTTGGTGGATAGTCGCAGTTTCATGGTCGGCACGCCGGTGGAATCCGGCAGGATCTGGTCGAAATCGAATGCATGGACCGGTTGGCCGAACGCACGCATGAGGTAATTGGTGACGTCCACAACGGCGTTTATGGGCCGCATGCCCGAGAGGGTCAACCAGGTGCGGATTCGTTCCGGCGATTGGGTATTGTGTACATTGGTGAGCACTACTGCACTGAAACGCGGATTGACCGATGGGTCGGTCGTTATAGCCAGGGAAAAACCTGAATCCGGTTGGAATTCGGTGAGCACCGATGTGTAGGGGTCGTTGAGGAATTTGGCGGGAATACCGAATGTGGGAAGAATGACGCTCGCCTCACGTGCGACTCCGGACACGCACATCATGTCCGGTCGGTTTCCCGTTATTTCGATATCGTAGACCCATTCGCCCCCCACCTTGTTCAGGCGTTCGACGGACGGTCCGCACAGCGAGAGATGGTCCTTGATCTCCTGGGCAGTGGCAGGTGTGTCCAGGTAATCGCGAAGCCAGGAATCGGGTATCAGGATATTCATATGATCAGAATTGCTGCAGGAAGCGGATATCGTTCCCGTATATCAACCGGATATCATCCAGTCGCGTGCCCGCTTTCATCATATATGTCCGTTCGATGCCGAATCCGAAGGCAAATCCCGAATAGACCTCTGGATCATAATCAACAAAGCCGTAAACAGCCGGGTCGACCATACCGGAGCCCAGTATCTCGATCCAGCCGCTGTTTCCACAGGTGCGGCACCCCTTTCCCCTGCATATGACGCATTGTATATCCACCTCTGCGCTCGGCTCTGTAAAGGGAAAGAAACTGGGCCTGAACCTTAGGGCCGTATCCGTGCCGAACATCTGGTGTATAAAGCTGGTAAGCGTCCCCTTGAGATCACTGAAGGTGACGTCCTTGTCCACAAGGAGCCCTTCCACCTGATGGAACATGGGGGTATGGGAGACGTCGGAGTCGCTCCTGTAGACCTTGCCCGGCGCTATGATGCTTACCGGAGGTTTTTGTTTCTCCATGACCCTTATCTGCATTGACGAAGTCTGGGTCCTGAGGACGACGTTATCGGAGATATAGAAGGTATCCTGCATGTCCCTGGCAGGATGGTCCTGGGGGATATTAAGGGCCTCGAAATTATAATAATCCAGCTCAACCTCAGGCCCCTGGACGATCCTGTATCCCATCTTCACGAAGATATCGCAGATCTCCCTGTTGACTATTTCAACCGGGTGCAGGTGGCCCCTGGCAGGCTCCCTGCCCTGGAGCGTGACATCAAGGTATTCCCTTTTAACCTCACCGGATTTCAGCCTGTCGCGGGCCTGCTCCAGCATCGTTGAGATCGCGGCCTTGACACTGTTT
>CAYTIP010000116.1:0-3536 GCA_964437805.1 uncultured Gammaproteobacteria bacterium
AGTCCCAGCCGACATCGGCCGTCACGAACAAACCGGCATTCAAAAAACTTACCTGCGAAAGCGAATGGTTCAACCCGGTGATCGGTTTACCGAAATTCTATCTTTCCGCATCCGGCGGCGATGTGTCTGCAGGACAGAACATCGAATGTACGTTCACGCTGACAAAGGACAAGGAAGTCATCCTCACGGAAACCATGACGGTTCCGGTAACACAGGCTCCCGAGCGGGGCGGTACGACATTCCAATGCACGACAAAAGCATTGGAAAAAATCCCGCAGAACGTCCCGGTGAACATGGTGACCCTGGTCAAGAACGACGACGGCCAGACCGCCAGCTGCAGCGGAGCCGTGACATTCCGCTGATCAGTTTTCAAGGAACGAACGGAAGAACTCAAGATCCCGGTTGATGACGGTATTCCATGAGGAAGACAGGTTGTGGTCGTTACCGGGGTACCGGTAATACTTGACCGGATGGCCGACCGACTGCATCCTGGAGGCAAATTCGTCACTCCACCGGACGGGTACTGCCTCGTCATCAATACCCTGGTGCAACTGAAGCGGCGCACTGATACGGTCCAGATAATTGTAGAACGTAAACTGATCCGCATCGTAGTCCTTCTCGAACGCCGCCAACTCTTTCCGCAACGATTTCCCGTAATCTGCCGCTTCGTCGGTGTAGTAAAGAATCGAATATGGAAACGGTTTCGTGACGGGTGCCCACAGCGATGTCGGGAGTGTCGAACCGTTGGCGCCCAGCACCGCAAGCACCGTGAGCGCGATGTGCCCCCCGTTACTGTGGCCCCACAGAAACACGCGGCTCTGGTCGACAAAGGAAATCGTGGAAACGGAGGCAAGCAGATTGAGTGCCGTCGTGTACGTCTGGAACCGGTCTTCGAAGACGTTGTCGGAAACCGTATCGGACGGGCCGTATCCCAGGAAATCCGGGGCGAGGGAAACGAATCCGTTTGCGGCAAATACTTCAGCGCTGTGTTTGGTGCCTACACCGGGTGAATAAATGCGTTTATCCACGTACCCCCGTAGCTGGATGACAACCGGCAGTTTCCGGGAAAGCGGTGTCATCGGAACATGCGCGAGTCCTCCCACTTTCTTCCCGTCGCTCATGAAGGAAAACGGGAGAACCGCATAGGAAGAAGCTGTGGCGACGGGCTCCCCGAAGACGATGGGCTGCGGTTCGTACGTACGGCTTGCCAGCCGTTCGATCGAATATGCCTCAAGCGGTTTGGTTTTGGCGGGTGCCGACGAGAGGGGTGTCAGGGTAAATTCGTTCCTGCCTTCCCATATGATGAGGACACCGACCACCACTATAATAACCAGGATAATCGCAATGCCGATACCTAGCCACAGACGGCGTTTCATACCGCTAGTCTACCATATCCGCCTTCAAGTAGCCGCTACTTGAGCACACCAAGAGCGCGTCCGACCTCGCCAAACGCCGTTAGTGCGATATCCAGATCCTCTTTCGTGTGCAGGGCATTGGGCATGACCCGGATACGCGCTTTCCCCATTGGCACCATCGGGAATTTGATGGGCGTTGCAAAAATCTGTTTTTCGAACAGCTTGGCACTGAATTCCTTTGCCGTATTCTCGTCCCCGATCATTACCGGTGTGATCGGTGTCTGGGTAACGCCGGTATTGAATCCGAGTTTTTCGAATCCTGCCTTCAGGTATTTGGCATTTTCCCAAAGTGCCTTCACGAGTGCGTCCGACTCCGAGAGGATCGCGAATGCCTCGATCAGAGCCGCGGTATCCGGAATGGTCAGCCCTGTGGAAAAGGAAAACGGCCGACCCTTCTGCCGGTACACTTCGATCAGCTCCTTCTTGCCGACGATGACACCGCCGACGACTCCCAAGGCTTTGGAGAGTGTTCCCACCTCGATATCCACCTGCCCGTGCAGGCCGAAGTGATCGACGATTCCCCGACCGTGGGATCCGAGAACCCCTTCGCCATGTGCATCATCCACCATGGTGACGGCGCCGTATTCGTGGGCCAGTTTCACGATCCGGTCCAGCGGAGCGATATCCCCATCCATGGAGAACACGCCGTCCGTCACGATGAGGATCAGCTTCTTCCCGCCGTCTGAGCGGGGTGTTTTCTGCAGCTCCACCGCTTCCTTGAGACGCAGTTCCAATTCCTCCATGGAGTTGTGCTTGTAGATGAATTTGTTGGAAATCTGTGCAAGCCGGATCGCGTCAATAATGGATGCATGATTCAATTCGTCGGAAATGACGATATCTTCCTTCCCCATGATCGTCTGGATCGCGATGATGTTGGCTATAAATCCGGACTGCACGACAATCGCGGCATCCGCTTTCTTGAACTTCGCAATCGATTCCTCCAGAGCAAGATGCAGCGAGTTCGTCCCCGAGAGGACACGGACCGCTCCGGGGCCGACCCCCATGGATTGAATGGCGTCGGCTGCCGCCTTCTTCATCCTCGGATGGGATGCCAAACCCAGATAATTGTTGGAACAGAGGTTGAGCACCTTGGTTCCGTTCACGGTAAACCAGGCACCCTGCTCTGATTGGACCGTACGGATATTGTTGTACAGGCCTTTATCCTTCATCCCCTGGATTGCCTCATAAAACGGTGTCAACGGATCTGTCATAAAACTCCTTTCCTGGTGGATACGCAATCGGCGATGTGCGCATCCAACGGATTATATTCAGTTCATACCGAACTTCTTTTTCAATTCGTCGATCATGACACTGGTCATTTTGGACAAGTCGAATGTATGCTGCCATCCCCAATCCGCGCGTGCTACATGGTCATCGATGGACTGCGGCCAACTGTCCGCGATCTTCTGGCGATGGTCGGGTTTATAGGTGACTGCCACTTTGATGTGCTTGTTGATTTCGTCGGCGAGTTCCTGTGCGGTGAAGCTGATCGCCGCCAGATTATAGCTCGTCCGAACGGTTAATTTGGCAGGGTCCGCATCCATGAGATCCATGGTTCCCCGGATCGCATCGTCCATATACATCATAGGAAGCGTAGTGTCGGGTCGCACGAAACACTCGTACATGCCTTTCTGGAGTCCATCATAGAAAATCGCGACGGCGTAATCGGTCGTCCCGCCTCCCGGTGGGGTTTTCCAGCTAATGAGCCCCGGGTACCGTACGGACCGGACATCCAGGTCGTATTTCCTATGGTAATAGTGCACGAGCAACTCACCGGCGACTTTTGTGACACCGTACATGGTCGTCGGTTCAAGCACCGTCTGCTGAGGCGTCATGACGCGGGGAGTCGTCGGACCGAATGCGGCAATGGAGGAGGGCCAGAACACCTGCAGCTTCTTCTCCACAGCCAGATCCAGGATGAGCTTCAGCCCGTTCATGTTGACGTTCCAGGTCAGCGTTGGATCGATCTCCCCTTTTGCCGACAGGAGTGAAACGAGATGGTAAACGGTATCGATATCGTGGGATTCCACAATACGGTTCATTGCATCTGTATCGGTGACATCTGCCTTCTCCACGATACCCCGGAAGTCGGACGGAATGTTGCTGTGGCCCAATGCGACC
>CAYTIP010000117.1:0-3442 GCA_964437805.1 uncultured Gammaproteobacteria bacterium
AAGACGGATACGGCCTGGGTCTGTCAATCGCCAAAAAAATCGTCGACCGCTACCACGGCTCTATCCGGGTGATCACCGTCCAGGATTCGGGAAGCGAATTCGTTGTTTCCCTCCCGCTCTCCAACAATGGAGGGAAAAACCGTTTCGTCCGTTCAGGTACTCTTCAGGAAGCCAATCGTATACTATAGATATATGGGAATTATTCGAACTCTTATCGGGCGTGTCCGCCGGATACCGATTCCGGTTATATTCATCCTTCTTATCCTGCTCGTCGGAGGATGGTATATGTATAAACGGACCCGCACTTCCGGATCTTCCTCACCCTCCTACCTGACAGCGAAAGCACAGCGCGGAACGGTAATATCATCCGTAACCGCCTCGGGTCAGGTCGCAACATCCAATAGCACGTCGGTAACAACCCAAACATCCGGTGTCATCAAGAAAATATACGTTAAGGACGGCGACATAGTGAAAGCCGGTGATGCCATTGCCGACGTCGATCTGGATCTGCAGGGAAAACAACGGGCAGCGCAAAGCCTGGCAAGCTACCAGAACGCAAAAAACTCCCTCCAGAGCGCCAAGGATAAATACTATTCCCTCCAATCCTCCATGATGGCCAAATGGAAAACCTATATGGACACGGCCCAGAACGATACCTATGAAAATCCCGACGGATCGGAGAATTCCGCAAACCGGAATCTTCCCCAGTTTTTCACGGTAAAGGACGACTGGCTGGCAACCGAGGCAGACTACAAAATCCAGGAGCAGGTCATTACCCAGGCCCAGACGAATCTCAACAATGCCTGGCTTTCCTACCAGCAGACATCTCCCACGATATATGCGCCCATTTCCGGAACCGTTACCGGGCTGTCACTCCAGGTGGGGTCGTTCATCACCGCACAGTCAAACTCCAGCGGCGGATCCAGCGCACAGCGCATAGCCAATATCATGACGGAAGCACCGCCAACCATCACGGTAAACGTAACGGAGGTCGACACGCCCAAAATCGCCATCGGAGACAAGGCAACGGTCACGTTTGACGCATTTCCGGATAAGACATTCACCGGCAGTGTCGTAAGCATCGATACGGTTGGCGCGGTAACATCAGGAGTCACCTCCTATCCGACGACCATCAAGCTGGATGTTCCCGAATCGTCCATCTATCCCAATATGGCAGCGCAGGCAATGATCATCAGTAATACGAAAACCGATGTCGTGACGGTTCCGTCCACTGCAGTCAAAAACCGTGACGGGTCATCCTACGTTCTTTTGATGGGCAAGGACGGTAAGCCGCAGGAGCAGCCGGTCGAGACTGGCCTGAGCTCGGATACTGTGGTCGAAATCGTATCCGGACTTTCCGAAGGCGAGACGGTTATCACCAACACGGTCACCTCGGGAAGTACCCCGAATGCGTCGGGGCAGGCACGCTCCATATTCGGCGGTGGCAACGGATTTGTCCGCATGGGCCGTTAGCGGACATATGCACCATCCGTATGATATCCCTTTCCCACATTCGAAAAGTCTACAAAACGGAAGCGGTCGAAACCATTGCGCTCGCGGATATTTCCTTTTCGGTGGATCGGGGTGAATTCGTCGCAATTATGGGGCCTTCGGGCTCCGGCAAATCGACGCTCATGCATATTCTCGGCGCTCTGGACCTTCCGACATCCGGAGAGTACGTCCTCAACGGTGAGAAGGTATCCAATCTTTCGGAGGATGAACTTGCGGATATCCGCAACAGAAAGATCGGATTCATATTCCAGGCATACAATCTCCTCCCCCGAACGACAGCGCTGAAAAATGTCATGGTGCCAATGATGTACGGAAATATCCCCGAATCGGATTGGGAACCCAAAGCAAAACAGTATCTTGATCTGGTCGGATTGTCGGACCGGATGTACCACACGTCCAATCAGTTATCGGGAGGACAGCAGCAACGGGTGGCAATCGCCCGATCATTGGTCATGAACCCGGATATCCTCCTGGCAGACGAACCGACGGGAAATATCGCAACCAACCAAGCTGAAGAAATCATGCACATCTTCCAGTCGCTCAACCAAAAGGGGCATACGATCATCATGATTACGCATGAACCGGATATCGCACAACACGCCGGACGCATTATCTCTGTTCGGGACGGTGTGATTACCCAGGACAGGAAAAACCGGAAACCCAAACGGACAAAACCCGCCAACACATAGATATGGATACCTGGATTCTCATTTCGGAGAGCATTACAACACTCACGCTCAATAAAATGCGGACCGGCTTGGCTAGCCTGGGGATCGTCATAGGCATCGGCAGTGTCATTGCACTCATGTCGCTCGGTCAAGGCAGCCAGAGGGCAATCCAGACGCAAATCCAGTCGCTTGGCTCCAATCTCCTCACCGTCCAGCCGGGTGCCGTACGGGAAGGGGGCGTTCAGGGTGCAGCCGGCGGCAGGACGACACTCACCTGGGATGATGCGAAGGCAATCGCCGGTAGCCAGGCCATTACGAGCATCAAACAGGTCTCACCGGAACTCTCCAGAAGGAGCCAGGTTACCACAGGCGCCAGCAACACCAACACACAGGTTATCGGCGTCACACCCGCATACGAGACCGTACACAAGGTAACCGTGGACAACGGATCCTTTATCACGGACCAGCATGTGCAATCCATGGCAAAGGTAGCGGTACTTGGTCCCCAGACGGTGACCACACTCTTCGGAGACTCTGCCGATCCCATCGGTCAGACAATCCGCATCGGACAGCAGAGTCTGAAGATTATCGGCGTCACACAGTCAAAAGGCGGCACCGGATTCATGAATCAGGACGACGTCGTATATGTACCCCTGTCAACCGCCCAAAAACAACTCTTCGGTGTTTCCTATATCGGGTCAATTGCCATCACAGCCAATTCGGAAGACGTCATGGTCCAGGCACAGGACGAGGTCGGGTACTTTCTCCTGTCCCGCCACGGAATCAGCGACCCCGCAAAAGCCGATTTCACCATCATGTCCCAGCAGGATATCCTGAATACGGTTTCATCCATGACCGGTACCTTCACTGCCCTGCTTTCAGGGATAGCAGCTATCTCGCTTTTGGTTGGAGGGATTGGCATTATGAATATCATGCTGGTTACGGTGACCGAACGGACGCGCGAAATCGGACTGAGGAAAGCGCTCGGCGCCAAAAAAGCGGTCATCGTCCAACAGTTCCTCATCGAATCGATCATCCTCACGTTTACCGGAGGCGGACTGGGAATCCTGTTTGGCATGGCGGCATCGCTGGTCATTGCATCGCTGTTGAAAACCGAATTCGTCGTATCCGCCTCATCGGTACTCCTGGCATTCGCGGTTTCGGCGGGAATCGGGATTATTTTCGGCTGGTACCCGGCGAAACGCGCATCGCAGTTGCAACCGATCGAAGCCCTCAGATATGAGTAGGGGTAACGTTCATGG
>CAYTIP010000118.1:0-3414 GCA_964437805.1 uncultured Gammaproteobacteria bacterium
CGCCGGGAAATCGGATGCACCGTATGATCAAACGGAAGATAATGGTGCTCAGGTATACTGGTCAGAAGCATTCCCCCCGTTTCCTTGAGCATGGTGCGGAATACGGAAATGAGGTGCCGCTGGTTGGGAATGAACGGCAACGCATCCAGACAGGTCAGGACATCAAGGGACCGGGGTCGGACCAGTTCGCCGCTTGATGCATCCGCACAGACATACAGCGTGTCGCTCTTGGGGTGTTCCAAACGGTTGAGGAACGAAATGAAAAAACTCCGTTCGACTGCGATCAACTTAATGGATGGATTCCGTTTCCGGATCTCCTGGTAATAGTTCAGGACACCGGCACCCACATCCATCCAAAGAATTCGGCCGGATTTGGCTGAGGGGGCAAACAGGGACTATGCCAAAAATATGAGAAGCGATTCGGGCTCATTGAGACGGTTTTCGTAATAGGAAACGTCATGGATCGGTTTCAGAAAACGGTTGACACCGGATAGCCGCAACCGGCGAATAAGGCGGCTGGGAAGCACCCGACGGGCAATACCGGACTGGAACATCGCCCATTGCAGTGCCTGTTCGGGCTGATTCTCCTGAAGAAACTGCACAATGTACTTTGCCCGGTCACGCAATAGGTACACAATCCCCTCCACCACCGGAAATTCGTCACACGCGCAGACCAGTGTGCCGTATTCCACCGTTTTTTTCGTGCCCTTCATCACCGAATGGATCCGGAAACCGGAACCGCAATACGGACACCGGAGTAACGCGCAATCTTCTCTGAGCATAATATATGGAATATAGTATATTCTGTACACCCGTGTATACTAGTGAACACGCTATGAGTTGGACACGCATCACCCAGGGAATCGGCATTATATGTCTTGCCGGAGCCCTGATCTTCAATCTCATTCTCTACAAACACGAACCGGAAGCACTCGTGGATCCCAACGACAATTCTTTCCAATACGCCCTTGTGGAGCGCACGAATACTATATGGGAGTATGCCGACAGGACGTGTCCGAAAAACCTGTCATTCGGTTTCTGTCACGCGTCGCTCCTGGTCGACCATTGGGTGCCAAACTGGGCCCAGGGATACAATCTCCCCTTCTATTATTCCCATATTCCCCAGGTTTTCATCGTAGGCTCCTTCCGTCTTCTTTCCGGCATGCACCTGATACCCCAATCCGTAACATTATTTTCGTATTACCACGTCGTGATTTACGTATTGCTGAGTCTTTTTCCCATATCGATATTTTTGGCACTCCTGGTACTCAGAGAAAACGCGCTGACGGCAGGAATCGCTAGCCTGCTTGCATCCCACATCTCCACGGACGGTCTGTACGGAATCGATCCTCCCTCGTTTCTCTGGCGCGGATGGGGCTTGTCTTCCCAATTATTCGCGATTCTTTTCGCACCGCTTGCCCTGGCCTTTGCCATCCGCTGGATGACGGATAACACATCCGGTTCGCCCTTTACGATTCGTCGGGTACGATTTCCCTCATACATGCTTGCTGCGCTGCTCATCGCCGCTACCACTGCCGGCCACCTGGGTATCGGACTCATGCTGTTTCTTGCCATGCCGGTCATCGGGCTGATTCCTGCTGTTCTGGATGTCATTGACATGCGTCCGGTTCAGACCGTTTTTCGGAATGCATGGAACGGAATTCTGAAAACGGTACTACTTGCCGCAATACCCCTGACGCTCCTCTCCTACTGGATCATCCCCACGCTCCTGGGAGGCGCGTACCACAACATTTCCTTCTGGGATCCCATCTGGAAATTCAACTCGTTTGGCGCGAAAGAAATCATGGTGAACCTATTCGCCGGTTCGCTCTTTGACTGGAACCGCCTGCCGGTGTTCACTCTGGCTGTGTTCACCGGATGGGCCGGAGTACTTCTTGTATACCCGAAACGCCGAATACTGCTGCCGCTGCCAATTCTATTTCTGTTTTTCCTCTTTCTGTATTTCGGCACCACGACCTGGGGAAACATCCTCTATCTCATCCCCGGCATGAACGAATTTCATCAGCACCGGTTTATCGTTGCGGTCCATCTCATCGGACTATTCCTGGCTCCCATCGGCATCACCCTGTCGGCGGAATGGATTTCCCAACGGATAGCGACCCTTCTCAAACTCCCTCATGGAGTTCTATCCGCGCTTCCGATTGCACTCACGACCCTGATAATGCTTATGGTCGTGAAAGCGGTCTATCCGCAGACAATCGCATACGCCCGGTACAACGATACGCTCATAGCCAACGCCAACAGCAGGTTCCAAACGCAGAAGGCCGACGCGGATCTTCTTATCAACACGCTCAAGACGCTTCCTCCCGGTCGCATATTTGCCGGCCGCGGCGGATCTTGGGGAAAAACGTTCGAGGTAGCCGAGACTCCCTACTTCATGCATATTTCGACCTACGGGTTTCCGACCGTCCTGTGGTTGCCCGAAACCTGGTCCAACAATTCCGATACGGAGCAGTATTTTTCCGAGGAAATTCCTGAGCATTACGATCTCTACGCCATCCGGTATGTCGCCGCTCCCCCCACGCAGCCTGCCCAAAAATTCTGGAAAAAAATCAAGGAATCCTCCTCCTGGATACTCTATGAAGTGGAAACATCCGGCCAATCATCCTATATCACAAACGGAACCAGTCCTGGCGTCGTATACGCGCCCAAAGGAACCTTCGGAAATGTCGTGCGGCTGTGGATCCAGTCTGCATTTCCCGGCAAACATATCTTTCCAGAACTTATTCTGAAATCCGCATGGAACAACCAATCCGAAAAACCCTTGCCGGCATTCCGTATGAGAGACGAAGCGATGTATGAAACACCCGACGGTAAAATACATTCGCTTTTTGCATCCCAACCCGTCTACATGACCCCCTGGGAATGGCCGTCCGCATTTCCCTGGACGAACATTACCGACAAACCCGTGAAGGACAAACCACTTCCCATGCAGATCATCAGTCAAACGAACGATACGGATATGGTGTTTTCCTTCAAGGTGGTTGTCACGGAATCATGTCCCACGTGCGTTATCGTCCTCAAACAGACGTATCATCCCAACTGGCAGGCAACGGTCAACGGAAAACCGGTGACTCCAATCAACGTATTCCCCTCCTTCGTTGCCATCCGTCTGGAAACGCCCGGAGAATATGAAGTCGTATTCACCTACACCCCGTCGAAATTGAAAATGACGCTGTTCTGGGGAACGGTCCTGGCGATACTCGTGTTTGCGGGTTGGCTGATACGACGAAGAACAAATCGCAAATCGTAAAGTGTACGATTTCCTTCTTGTCCTCACCGATAATGATGAAAAACCGGAAGTAGGAGCTTCCTTCCCTTCCGACAATCCGGAAAGACGTACCCTTTTGTAAAAGGAGTAGCCAGCTTGAACCGGACAAAACAAAGAAGGAG
>CAYTIP010000119.1:0-3379 GCA_964437805.1 uncultured Gammaproteobacteria bacterium
GGGACGACCCCCAGTGCTTTGCCCATCTTATGCCCTGAAGTCCGCGTCAGTCCAAGTCCCCTTTGCCAAACAGCATGAATTTGTATTTCAGCCATCCATCGCGCTGGGTTTTGAGCGAGAGACGCGCTTTGGCGCGCCGGGACTGCTCTTTTTTTTCATCCTTGTCGGTGCGACCATCATGTTCCTTCTCCTCTTCATTCTCATCTTCATTCTCATCATCATCCTGTTTCGGAACCGGGGTCGGCGTCGGACTGGCTATCTGGGTGGGTGTCGGCGTGGGAGTCAGCGTTGAAACCGGGGTGAGAGTTGGCGTGCCGGTTGGAGCCGATGCATCTTCCCCATCCTCCTGTGGAGGCGTGGGCGACGGACTCCACGGAATTTCTATCGTATCCCGGACAAATTCCGGGACACTGGCGTATATGTCTCCCTGAATCTTTGTCCGACCCCATATATCGGACGGGGCGAGTTGCTTGACATTTGCAAGAATCATCACGGAACCGATTCCTCCCAAACCAACCAACGCACTTGTGAGAAGACTTGCAAGCGTAACAAATCCTTTTGTCTTATCCATATGTATACCTCCTTGTCGCATTCGTTTGTATCTCTATAGGGAAAAACGATACGAAACGAAAAACGTAACAGGGATTCAGTCAAGAGGATTACCTGTGGGAAGACTCTGTGGGATCTCCGTTCGATCATCGTCATCCTCTTTCGTATCGTCCCGGTGTGTCGGTTCCGGAGTCGGATCCGGAAGATTGGGTGCGCGTGAAGGAGTAATCGTCGGGGTCGGTGTCACCGGGCGATCGTCATGTTTTTCCCCGTCTTCTTCCTTGGATTTCTGCGGCGATTCCCGTTTATTCCGGATGCGCCCTTTGATCTCTTCGATTTTTTCGGCGTGGTTTTGGATCTTCTTCTCAATGTGTTCCGGATTTATCCGGGATGAAACGGTTGCCTCACTCACCGTTTTCTCATACCGGTCCAAAGCGTGCTTCACATCCTTGCTGTCGGTATCCGAATCCTCCAACTGCTGGACTTCGGAAGCGCGTCTGTCGATAATCTCCTCCACGACATCCGTCTTCATCTCCCGGGTCGGCGAAAGGGTTTTTGCGATCTCTTCCGTTTTGAGTTTCAGGGGATACAGCGGTGTTCCCGGAGCACTTCCCTGCGCCGCGTATGCTACACCCGATCCTGCCAAGGCCAACGCCGTGGCCAGAGATCCAGCCAACCGGACGAGCCGCCACCCATTCCAGGTCAATGCACGGGAGGTTTGTGTCTCAACCGGATCCAATTGATTGAGGATCCGGATCCGCGCATTCCGGCGATATTCCGCCCGCGGCTCAAGTTCCGGATGGTTCTTGAGTTGTTTGAGATAGTAGGTAATGGGACGGTCCGGTTTCATATCGGTCATTGTACAAGTCTCCTGAGTTTATCCAACGCACGCTGTTTGAGCACGCGGATCTGGTCCGGTGGTTTCCCCATAATCCCCGCGATTTCCTTTGTCGTCCGTTCCTCAACAAAAATTAACAGCAGAATCTCCCGGTAGGACTGCGGAAGCTTCTCCATGGTCGACAGCAGATCCTCATGCTGGAGGGCTCTCTCTGTTGTCGTTTCCGGCGAATCCGCCGGATCCGTCATGTGTTCCGCTTCGGCAAGCGGCGCCGTCTGCTTGTGCGTCCGGTAATGGTCAGTCAGGGCGTTCCGGGCTATCGTAAAAATCCATGATTCAAACGGCAACCCGCGATCCTCAAACCGCCGTATGCTTCCGAACGCACGGACAAACACCGCTTCCGTTATGTCCTCCGCATCTTCTCTCCGTCCAACCCGAAGTCGGACAAACCGGTATACTCGGTCCATAAGCTCGTCGTACAGGGCGCCGAATGCCTCCCTATTCCCTTTCCTGGCATCCGCGACCAATTGCTTGATATGGTCAGGATCGGCTCTGTGCATAGAATAGAACGAATGAGGTTTGCCGTATATAACAGGCAAACCATGTGGCCCACAGTATACCATGCGTGCCGTTTGGCGCTGTTATAAATCTAACGGGGAGCTTCCCAGGCCTATTCTTGGTATAATAGCCGCTATCCATGAAATCCAATCCGCGTCTCATCGTCATCGGCTTTACGAATATCGATCTCACGGTCATGCCGGGAGCCGAACCAACCATATCCCATGGCGGGGCCGGGTATTTCGCAGCGCTGGCTGCATCGCTTCTCCATACACCCGTCGGATTCGTGACGCGGATCGGAAACGATTTCGATGCGTCATTTCTCTCTTCCCATGTGCTTCCCGAAGGTATAGTACGCTCCCCCGGAAAACCGACGTCCCGGTCAATCCAGACCTATCTGTCTGCCGAGGATCTGTCCCGGCGGGATATCCGCCTTGAATCCGGAGCGTCCGACGATCTGATCCCCGAGGATATACCTTCCGCATGGCTCCCAACGGCCGCAATCGTCCATATCGGTACAATGCCCCCGACCCAGCAGGGGCGCATCCTTCACCACCTGCGCACACATGCGCCCAACGCCCGCATTTCCATCGACACCGATCAGTTTCTCCTCAAAGATGATGTGTCCATCCAGCAGATATCGGCCCTCTTCCGGGAGGCGGACATCGTGTTTGCCAACCGCATTGAATACGGCATCCTGAAAGCGGAACTGGATATGCATCCGTTCTGTGTGAGCAAACTGGACCGGGAAGGCGCACGAATTCTCAAACGGGGGCGGATAGTGGCGCATGCGGACGTCAGTCCGGTACAACCCGTGGATGCGACCGGTGCCGGTGATATCTTCGCCGGGACATTTCTTGCGGGCCTCATGGAAGGCAATCCACCCGAACAATGCCTGCAGGATGCAGCGGCCCAGGCAACCCGTTCCGTGACTGCGGTAGGTTTGATGCACCTGTTCCCCGACACGCACGGCGCATGAATATAACGGCAATTATGGTGAGTTCGGTCAATGGGTATGCAACCCGGCGGCCGGAAGAATCCCAACAGGATTGGACATCGGCCGAAGACCAGCGTCACCTGCAACAGACGAAACGCCGATACCATATACTGGTCATGGGAAGTGCTACATACCAACGGGCAAAACCCCGGATCAATCCGAATGACGGTCATCTGCGCATCGTTCTTACCCGCACTCCAAAATCCTTCCACAGCCATGCAATACCGGGAAAACTGGAATTCACCGACGAATCACCCGAAACGCTCATCGACCGACTCAGCAAGACAGGGATCGAACGCATCCTTCTCATGGGTGGCCCCGGAACGTTCCATCGGTTTCTGGCCGCGGGATTGGTTAGTACCATCCTCCTCACTGTGGAGCCGGTGCTGTTTGGGGCGGGTCTCCCGCTGCTTCCGAAAGGACAGTCCACCTCACGT
>CAYTIP010000120.1:0-3360 GCA_964437805.1 uncultured Gammaproteobacteria bacterium
GGCGGGTGTATGCGGAGTACCTGTATTTCACCGCTAACCTTCCCATACGGACGATATTCTGTTCCATTGTATCTTCAGACGGTATTCTCGTTCCCCACCAGACATTCACCGCAACCCGTTCGATCATGGCCCATCTTTGTATGGCAAGCAACGATTATTCGTGGCAGTATGCATCCGTCGCGTTTGAACGGAGTCTCGGTCTCTTTCTGGATAAATCGGATCTTATCCGGTGGGCATCCTCCAGAAGGTTTCCGCTTGAGAAAACCTGGAGTTGTTACAACAATGGACAATACCAGTGCGGGGAAAACTGTGTTGCCTGCCGTACCAGACGAGCCTCATTCAAGCTATCCGGTGTTGCCGATCCAACCCGGTACGTACCTTTTTATTTTCAGACAGTCAGGCACCGGTGCAAATGCCTGCTCCTCCATATGATCGGCCGGAGATGCTCCTCGGAGGTTGAATCGTAAAAAGCCGTATTGCCTTTTTCCGGAGGGTTGGTATAGTGGATTAAGTATAGAAATCAGCGTACGCTGTTTCCAGCGGGAGGAGGTGAACTCTATGAAAGTGTATCAGACTCCATCATATAGGAAAATTCACATCAAGACTGTATTAGCTGAAACGGAATAAGATTACCGGAAAGGGTTGTTATGAAACCATATAGTGCACCATGCGCGAGAAAGATTAGAATTCGGGTAGCATTGTCCGTTACACCCGAGTAATAGTTTCATTGTTACAAATAGCGCTTAACGCTTTCTGTCTAGCTTTACTGCAATTCGCAGGATAAGTGATTTTATAGGTGTTTCGATAATCCTCACGAGAACAGTGTTGAATCGCTTTCCGAACACCCGATTGGCCAAGCTGAACGAAAAGACAGTCGAAAACGATCCCGCCAAATGGTATTGACGGTAGGAATTACGAACGTATACTGCCTTTCCCAGAATACGATTTGGCGGGAGTGGTTTGGAGTCGGGTTCCCCGTTGTAATCCCCTTTCGTCCGGAAGCGTCGTCCGAGGGAAGTGTTCCAAATTTTGTTAATCCGGTGAACGACGATGTATCGGATTTGGGGATCGTAAAAACAGACTATATCGCCTTTCTTCAACGACTTCGGGTCAACCCTGCGGATTCGGATTTCATCACCTTCCAAAATGAGCGGTGTCATACTTGGTGAAATCGCCCGTGCCCAAAAAGACTGCCCGATAGGCAGATCAAGGAGGATCCGGTGTATCGTCCGGTTGATGTTTCCCTGAATGTTCATGATGGTGTTTTCGAATTCCCGTGCCTATGGGGAAGCGGGTAATAACATCGTTGGGTACACGTCCGGGAGAATACCCCCGACGCGAAACGGTTCCGTAGTGCAACGTATTCCGGGGATTTCCATGCGTTTCTGAGGTTATAGTGTCCGGTTCTCATATCCCCGCAAATCATCGTTTCTTCCTCCGAGTAGTCCAGGAAGCAGCAAGGATGAATCTGTCCGAGGTGATTGATGATAAGGGATGTTGTGGGTATGGGGCACATCCGCGTCCGATAATAGGCTGACCGTTCCGTTTCACTTGAGCGTTTTGTATTGGGCTGGCGGGCATATAGTTGGAGTACCGAAGATGCATTATTTTCGGTTCGGATATGTTTCTGAACCTGCTTGAGCTGGCTGATGACCGACCGGAGCTGGTTGTCCGTGAGCCTCATCGAATCCTTATATGCATAGAGCGCGTCGAATTCGATAAAATGGCATCCGATGGTTTCCATCAGCGTCGCAAACCGGAAAATATCGCGATAATTGTCTTTTTGGATGACGAACAGAACCCCGATCTTTGGTTTGTTGGAAGCACTCGCGGCAAGTTCCTTCAGGAAGTCGGATATATTCCGGATAACAGCATCAAAGGTATTGATGCCGTTGATGATTGTGTATATCCGTTCGTTGCTGGCATGTACGGATATGCGAATCGAATCCCATTGCACGCCGATCAGGACGCCCCTATTCCTGCGGTTCAGGAGTACACCGTTGGTGATCAGGGAGCCGGCGAGTTTTTTCCGTTTGATGAGCGATACCAGTCCTGCAAAATCCGGGTACATGAGCGGTTCTCCGCCCCCTACGATCTCAACCGTACGGGTAAGGCGGGGAAGGTGGGCAAATATCCGTTCATATTCGACTAGAGTCATATGGTGACGCTCCAATGCCGGAAGCTCTGCCATTTGTGCTGGCGACAGTCGGTTGGTCCTCCAGCACATACGACACTGGTGATTGCAAAGGTAGCCGACTGGATACAGGCGGATCGTAAGATAGTTCCGCAGTCCGAGCAGGGTTATCAATGAGACTTTTACATTGTGTGCCACCCGCCGAAATGACCGAATTGCTCCCCGGTTAGATTCTTTCATTGCATTTTTTGTACGATCCCCAGTCCGGAATCCTCCGGAAACGGGAATAGGATTTTCGCGGGCGATTTGATTTCCTTCCATGTTTTCCATACGCCAAACGTGCCCAAATCTTCGGTATACCTGACATGCACGTCATGGAAGACCATGAATCCGAATTTGTTCAGCTTCGGCCAGAACAATCGTACGTCCAGTTTGGATCCCCTGTAGGAGTGGTCACCGTCGATATACACATAGTCATATCTGCGTTTGGGGAAGCGCTTGGCGAATCGTTCCGTCGTCATGACGAACGTATTGATGTACCGGTTGATACCGTAGGGTTTGAAATGGCGATCCGGATCGACTTGTTTCCACCACCCGATTCCCGACCAATGGTTTTCGTCGGTACGGTCATAGCCCGCATCAACGAAATCCACGGTGCCGTAGCGGTTGTCCCGGCAGGCAAGTGCACAAATGGCGGGAATAAACCCCTTGCGGGAACCGACGCACAGGATGCGCGCCGGCCTGGTGTTCCTGAGTAATGCGTAATGGATAAAACCAAATCCCAGATTGTTGGTCCGTTCGTCCGCATTTTGGCCGTCATCACCGTTAAAGTGATTGATGAAATACCTTACGACGGAGCGGTCCGCAAGATTCCGTTTCGGACGTGCGAAATAGCCTAATAATTTTGCAGCGATGCGGGTTAACCGGTTATCATGCATGGAAATAGTCGTTTAGGACTTCCAGTCCGCCATCGCGCTGGACGGAACCCTGTTTGAGATAAATGATCCGCGTTGCATAGTTTTCGAATACGCTGCGGAAATGGGACACCATGAGCACCGTTTTATTCCGTTTCACCATGGCGTCGATGGTGCGGGTCGCCTTCTGCTGGAAAGAAGTATCGCCTACGGTCATGCCTTCATCAAGGATGAAAATATCCGGATCCGTGTGGACGGCAACGGCAAATCCCAGACGGAGCTTCATGCCGTCCGAGTATTTATACATCGGCG
>CAYTIP010000121.1:0-3342 GCA_964437805.1 uncultured Gammaproteobacteria bacterium
CCTACGTTCCCGCCATGGTCGGACAGAACGAAGAAGTTGCGGGTTCCGTGTCTACCCAGGAATACGTTCCGGGTGTCGGATACCGGTCAGTTATTTCCTTTGCCGACCAGCCGAAAGGGTCAAATCTCTGGCTCTTCTCCAGAGTAACCGACCTGCCAACACACATCGACGAGATGGTCGTATTGCTCACGCCATCCACAAATACCCGTGCGTGGTACGAAGTCGACGCCAGTGCTTTGACGCTGACTATTTACACTTCCAGGCGGGCAACCGTTTCCTACCGGCTCACAGCTCCCCGGTTTGACAGCGACCAGTGGCAAAACACCCGGTCAAATGACGGAGGGCCCGGATTCGTCCTGAACGTGCCGGATTATGCTCCGGATTCACAGGCACAAACCCCCGAAGCGGAAATCTTCACCATGTCGGAATCCCCCATCGGGACCTATACCCTCCGGGATCAGGCCGGCAACGTGATCGAGGATATCGGCGCTTTCTCCCGGAGCACGATAGCCAATCTGACAGCAGGAATCGCCAATGTCGCCGAGCTTGTGGTGAACGGTTCGGCCACGGTCACCGGCACACTGACTGCAGACACGGTTGAATCCGACCGGATCAAAACCGACATCATCACTCCCCTGTCCCCAACCGGAGACGGTGTGGACGTGGAACTCGGAGACAACCAGACATTCGATGTCATCGGAAAAAACAACGCAACAACGACATCGATCGACAATCAGGGCAATATCACGACCGACGGCGACATCACAACCGATGCGACCGTTTCCGCCGGAACCGTTACGGCGGCGACTATTTCCGCCGAAACCATCGAAAGCGCATCCGTCAAAACCAACGAACTGGAGGCAACAACGATCAAAACCAGCTTCGGCGATTTGGGAACGAAGATCGAATCCATCGAAACGTCCCTTTCCTCCACACTGCAACAATTCGCAACGATGTCCGGTCAGACAACCGGGTCGATCTTCGAAATTCCGGCGACAATCAGCGCCCAACTGTCGTCCCTCCAGGACGGCATCAGCGTATTTGAAAGCACGGAGATTGATCTGACAGGCAAATCCCTCACCATCGATGCCGCGAACATCACCACGAATCTTTCCGTCACCGGCTCCACCACGCTGGGAACCACCAATATCGCCGGAACCCTCCTGGTCGATGCGTCCGTGATGATTTCCCATGACGGCATCACCAGTGTCGGAGAGCCGCTGTATATCCAGAAAACCAAACTGGGCAGTGTGGATATCATGGCGGGCACCCTGGTTATCGATCCCAATGGTGATGTCACGGTAAACGGCGACCTTGCCGTAACCGGCAATCTTTCGGTTGACGGCGTATTGGGCGTTTCGGATATCCGCCCCTCTATCGAGGATGTATCGATATCCCTGAGGAAAACCGCAACATCATCCTCGTTCGGTACGTTCCTCATCAAAGGCGTGAACGATACGCCTGTGGCTTACATTGATGCTTCGGGAAGTGCAATGTTTATGGGCAACCTCACAGCCTCCGGATCCGCAACCGTGTCCAAACTGAATATCAGTCTCATGGATACGACTGCTAGCAGTTCATCCGGTTCGATTGCCAATACTGCGGCAACCATCGGCACGGGACGAATTCCCGCAGGATCCAAAGAACAGGCTATTCAGACAACCCAGGTAACCCAGACATCCCTGATCTATGTCACACCTGTCTCGCCGACCAACAACCAGGTTCTGTATGTGAAAGCCAAGCAAACCGGAAACGGATTCACCGTTGCCATCGATACCGCAATACCCACGGACATCGAATTCAACTGGTGGATCATAAACTAACACCTGTATGCGGAAAACGCTGATGCACTATCTGACACATTGGATACGCGGAGTTCGGACACTGCTCGGAGGAATAATGGGACATCTGGTCAGCCGCATGCCTGAAGTAGGAAGCACGTACCTGGAACTGTCTATACCGTTTCCGAAATCATCCGGATATCGACCAACAGCCGGAAACAGAACCATGGAGATCCGGTCATTCGACCGTAATTCACGCCGGAAGGGTGGACACGCGATGATGCATCCGTCGGAAGTATCGGTTCACTTCAGTTGGAGCAGACGAGATAGGAAGAAGATTCAATGGTCGGTGCGCTTGGCCGCGCGTCCATCGTCGCGGCACAGATGCTGGTACATTGCCGTTGACTGGTGGCGATATCCGGATCCGACACGTTTTCCATGGGAGTTTTTATGCAGAATTGCTCTCCATCGGAGGACACGCCGTAATAATCGACGTTATTCCCAAATGAGATATTGGAGGGAAGCCGCTTCATGTATATCGTACTTACGGTGTCGCAGTTCGAATCCGTGCTGGTCGCAAAATCGTAAACACCTTCCTTACAGGGGCAACAGGACGTGCCGCCATTCTTGCACCCTGACATGTTACCCAGTGCCGTACCGCAGGATGCAACCGGCGGATACCGTTGGAAGTCGTTGTAGTACAGCCGCAATGCGGTTTTCAGCTGATTTAATTCGCTTTTCTTCTTGGAATCCCGCGCCCGCTCTCTGGCTCCGAGATAGTTGGGCAGAACGATGGCAAGAAGCACCGCCATGATGGCAATTGCCACCAGAAGCTCAATAAGGGAGAAGCCGTGTTTCCTCATGCTCATCCATCATACACCAAAAGCTATTTCTGCAATAGGCAATGTCAGGGAGTAGGGGTAGGCGTGAGGTTCGGACTGAGAAGTACGTACGTGTACGTGCCGGATATACCTGCACAGATCAGCGAATCGTCATATGCCGTATCGTCCGTGCTTTCCAGACGGGCATACAGTTTGTACCACTTACCAAGGCCGTCTACCTCGTAGCAGTACGGTGCGCCGGCAGGGTCTTCCGGGAGTTTCTGCATATATGTCGTTCCCTTCGCCCAGGCATTGCCCCAGGAACACGCAACCGGCTCCGTCCCGGAACCCTGACATCCCATGATGCGCCCGTCTGGTGCAGCCTGCGGATAGATACCGGCGTCATTGGCATACATTTCTATGGATTTGGCGATCTCTTTGAGATCCGCCTTCCGGCGCGAGTCGCTGGTCCGTTTCCGGGAGCCCTGGAACATGGAAAGACTCCAGACCGAAAGAAACCCCAGAAGGACCATAACGATCAGCAGTTCGACAAGGGTGAAACCGTTTCGGGTACGATAGTTCATACGGCTGTTACCGGCAGAAACGCCATGGCGCACACTCCAGCGTTTCCGTTTCCGGGCATTTGTTCGTATCATAATCCGCTTGGCATCGTTCTGTACACTCGGAAGAATCCGCAAATCCCTGGCATTCGTAATCCTGGATCAGCACGTCGGCACAGG
>CAYTIP010000122.1:0-3320 GCA_964437805.1 uncultured Gammaproteobacteria bacterium
CAGTTGATTATGGGTGAATTATGTGTAAAAAAGTCACGACTGATGGTGTGCGGGCCGGCAGGTCGGACAGGAACAACCGGATTTCGGCAAGCTTGGCTTTGTTGCTGGTGGCAATCAACAGCTGCTTCATGAAGATGTCAGAATCCCAGCTTCCCGTGGATTCCCTGCAGGGCGTTTAACCCGAGCGCAAGAAATTCCTCGAGGGATAAGCCGATTTCCTCGCATTCTGCGATGATGTCCCGCCGGCAATTGGCGGCAAACCCCTTGCTCTTGTATTTTTTCATAAGCGATTCGGGTTTGACTGCCATGAGCTGTTTTTCGGGTTGCACAAGCGTGGTTGCGATGATGAGCCCGGTCAGAGTCTCGGCGGCGGCAAGCGCGTGTTCGATACGGGTCGATCTGGATTTCCCGATATATTCGGCAGGCCCCATGAACTGCGCCTCCGATTTCCCCGGATAGACGTGCGACTGGATGATGCGGATTGCATCCTCTTTCATCCCCGCTTTTTTGAGGATTTCGACAGCTACCAGTGAATGCTTGGATGTATCGGTTTTCGTCTGTTCCCAGTCGATGTCATGGAGAAGTCCCAGGATTCCCCATGCTTCCTCGTTCTCGCCGAAATGCCGTGCGAGTGCACGCATGATGGCTTCCGATTCCATGCAGTGCATGCGGGTGATGGGATCTTTGATGGATTCCTCCAGCAGAGCTTGGGCCTGCCCGTAGGATATCCCCACATCGGTAAGTTTTTTCTGTGTCGCCTGGGACGCGGGCTTCTCTTCCTTCACGATCTTCGCCTCGGCATCCTGCTGCTTGGCCTTGAGTGTCGGGAACGCGATGACTTCCCGGATTGCCCACGTGTTCGTGAGAAGCATGCACAACCGGTCAATCCCAATGCCTATCCCTCCCAGGGGCGGACAGCCGTATTCGAGCGCTTCGATGAATTCCTCGTCCAGCGGCTGGGCTTCGGTATCGCCTGCGCGCATGTTGCGCTGTTCGGTCTCGAACCGCTGGCGCTGTTCCAGACCGCTGATGATCTCGCTCCACCCGTCGCAGATTTCCTTGCCGCCTACGTACCCTTCGAACCGCTCGACGCGACCCGGCTTTGACCGGTGCGCATGGGACAGCGGACTCACGTCCCGGGGATAGTCGATCACCCAGGTAGGCGTGATGAGGTGGGGCACGACCAGATGGTCGAAAACGGTAAACAGTGCTTTGGCTTTCGTATATTCCCCCTTTACCGTCAGGCTGTATTGTTTCAGGAGATCCTTGGCTTCCTTATCCGTCACCTTCTCCCAGGAAATCCCCGCGTAGGTCTCCATCGCCTCGTCAATCGTGATGCGCTTCCATTTGCCGGAAATGTCGATTTCCTGGTCCTGGATTTTGAGTTTGAAGTTCTTGTTGACGGCCTGCGCCGCGTACTGGATGAGTTCTTCGGTAAGATCCATGATCCGGTGGTAATCCGCGTATGCTTCGTAGAACTCCATCATGGTGAATTCCGGCTGGTGCGTAAGATCGATGCCTTCGTTGCGGAAGTTGCGGGCGATTTCAAACACGCGCTCGTACCCCCCGACGATCAGACGTTTAAGATACAGCTCGGGAGCGACACGCAGATAAAACTGGGCATCCAACGCATTCATATGCGTGGAGAACGGTTTGGCATTGGTCCCGCCGTACAGGGGCTGGAGAACGGGCGTTTCCACTTCTGTGTATCCCTGACCCCAGAGGAACGTGCGGATCGCCCGCTCCATCGTAAATCTACTGTCCAGTGTCTGCTTCACCGAAGGATTGAGGAGCATATCCAGGTACCGCTTGCGGTAGCGCTCTTCCACATCCTTGAATCCGTACCACTGGTCGGGCAGCGGCCGCAGGGATTTGGAGATGATCTGGAAATCGGTAACGAAGACGGAAATTTCCCCTGCCTGCGTTTTCCCCACCTTCCCCTGAACGGCAAGAAAGTCACCGATGTCGATGTATTCCAGCAATTCATAGGAAGCCTGGGGAATGGCGTCCATCTTGAAGACTGCCTGGATCTTCCCGGATTCGTCCTGAACGTCCAGGAAGAAAATCTTGCCGTGTCCGCGGATTGCCATGATCCTGCCTGCGATTTCCACCGGTTCGTCCTGGGAGGCGCGGGCGTTTTCCACCGTATGGGTTCGCTTTACTGTCGTGGGATACGGATCGCACCCGGCATCGATAAGCGCCTGGAGCTTCTCTTCGCGGACCTGCTTGAGTTCGTTCATTGTCGGCATATAGTGTTAGTATACAAAAAATCCCGCTTGGACTTAAGCGGGACTTCGGATATCGGCCTGGTGCCCGGAGGCACGCTTCAGCCGATATCCAATATCTTGTATTTGACTTTACCGGCCGGAGCCTGGACTTCCACCATGGCGCCTACCGTTTTCCCCAGAAGGGCTTTCCCCAGGGGAGACTCATGGGAAATCTTCTTGTTCATTGGGTCCGCTTCCCACTCGCCGACCAGGAGGTATTCTTCCTTCTTGCCGTTGATGTGCACGGTCACTTTGGAACCGATATTGACCTCTCCGGTAGACTTGGTTTTGACGACCTTTGCGGCGTGGAGGATCTCCTCCAGCTCTGCGATGCGTCCGTCGATGAAAGATAGATCCTGCTTGGCTGCGACGTATTCGCTGTTTTCCGACAGATCGCCGGCTTCCCGGGCGTCGGCAAGGCGCGTGACCGTTGCCGGCCGCTTGACCTTCACGAGCTCTTCAAGTTCCGCCTTCAGTGTATCCAGGCCTTCCTGTGTCAACAGTTGCTGATGATTGTGATTATCCATAGAATTGGCTGAAAAAAATCTCCCCACAGCATGTTTCGTGTTGTCGCGGGGAGCGGAAATACCCTCTTATAATGACTATTCCCTAATCAGACCTCAAACGAGTGTAGCGTACCCGTCTTGAGGTGTCAAGTAGAAGCTGGTAGAATAACCAGGCCGTCAGAAAGGCATTTCCGAGGCTAAATCAGCCTCATTTTCGCCCCGTTCGTCTAGCGGCCCAGGACAGCTGGTTCTCATCCAGCAAATCATCGGTTCGAATCCGATACGGGGTACTCACAAAAAAGACCGGCTTCTGCCGGTTTTTTTTGTGACTATCTCATATTGGCGAACCGAATTCGGTTCGCTATCCGGCACTTTGCGATACGCAGTGAGTATTAGTGCCGGCGAGTGCCGAGTACTCTCGGCAATCCGATACGTTACCATCAGCGAGCCTTAGTGTTGGCTAGTGTCGTATACTCACGACAATCCGATATCACCCTGTTAAACAAGCACGATGGCGATTTCATACAGTAAACTCACATAACTTAGG
>CAYTIP010000123.1:0-3315 GCA_964437805.1 uncultured Gammaproteobacteria bacterium
TCAGGTCCTTTGATTTGGGTTGTCCCAGTGGGCTATTTGTTGCTTTTCTCCGAGATTGTTTATCCATATAACCAACCATGATTTACCAGTATATTACAGAAAGGATACCACATCCGCAAGTATAGGTACCTCTTGACATATACCTACACCTGGGGTATAGGTATTATACCGGCATCATACCGGAACGCAAGGAGGCACATGAATGCTACCGATACGAACAAGAAGGATATTCTGATAGCCCTCAAAAAGGCATCCAGCTCGCTTGAGCGGGTGATTGGCATGTATGAGAAGGGGGAATACTGCGTTGATATCATGCAGCAGAACCTTGCTGTTCTGGGACTACTTCGCAGCGCCCACGAAAAGCTCATGGAAAATCATCTCCATACGTGCTTTGCCAACGGCATGAACAGTAATAATAGCAAGCGGAAGGAAGCCATGATCGACGAAATCAATAAACTCATGCGGTTTGGTGGGAAATAGGAGGCTTTATTATGAATAAACACTTGGTGGTTGGTGTTGTAATTGTTTCCTTACTGGTTGGTATCGGAATTGGATATGCATTGACTCCAGAGTACGCTGTCATGCGTTCGGATAAGGCAAACGGCATGGTTGAGCTTGGAGCTGCAGATCGGTACGTGGATCTGCGATATACGGACAATATGATTGCCCATCATCAGGCAGCGATCTACCTTCTTGATCAAGTGAAGAAACAATCAAAACGACCCGAATTGCTATCCCTTGCGGATACGGTCATTCCTGCCGATACAAAAGATATCGAAACTCTCTACGGATATAAAAAGGAATGGTATAACAACGCCAAAAAGGTGACGATATACCAGAAAATTCAATTAGGAAGTGCGGATGACACGTTCGATCTTAGGTTTTTGAACTCGATGATCGAGCACCATGAGGAGGCGATAGCAAGTGCAAAAGAGATACGGACCAAATCAGCCAGAAACGAAATTCTTTCGCTGGCAGATTCCGTGATCCAAACACTCGGAAAAAGCAGGGATCAGTTGGTAAACTGGAGAACGGAATGGTATGGAAGATAATCACGCCAATCACGGTAAACACGATGCGGCATCAAGTGAGCGCACCTTTCCGGTAAGCGGCATGCACTGCGCGAGCTGTGCTGCCATTATCAGCCGCACACTCAAGAAGCTCCCCGGGGTTTCCACTGCATCCGCACAATTTGCGACTGAGGAAGCCGTCGTTACCTATAATCCGGATGTTATATCGGTGGAGCGCATGAATGAGGCTCTGGCGCCACATGGATATAGTCTTCAGGCCGCGCCAGCCCACGCTCTGCAGGATGTCCAGCACAATCAGCCGGATCATGGATCCCACATGAACCATGAATCGGATGATGTTGGCGGCGCACTTGTCACCTTCCCCATCGCCGTATTGATGTTTAGCGCTATGCTTTACGAGCTTGTTGAGGCCCAATGGCAAATTATCCCGCCTCTTCCGATCCCTATGGCGTTTTATATCCGTATCCAATGGTTGCTGGCAAGCATCATCTTATTCGGATTCGGCAGACGGTTTCTCATCGCGCTGGTCCGGTTTTTCCGCTACGGTAGCGCGAATATGGACACCCTGGTGGGTTTGGGAACCGGGGCAGCATACCTATACAGCTCGTTTATTCTGGCATTTCCCAAGATAGCAGGGGCTTTTGGATTACCGGAGCAATACTTTTTCGACGTGACCATCGTCGTCACGGGGTTTATCCTCCTGGGGAAGTATTTGGAATCCGCCTCCAAGCAGAAAACCGGAGAAGCACTGCGTAAACTCATGGGATTGCAGGTAAAAACCGCAATCCGCATCCGGGACGGACACCAAACGGAGGTTCCCATTGCGGATGTCGCTGTCGGGGATATGTTGCTGGTCAAATCAGGAACGGCCATACCAACGGACGGAGAGGTAATTTCAGGTTCATCGTCGGTGGACGAGTCGGTAATCACCGGCGAGTCGATGCCTGTCGATCGGACTGTAGGGGATACGGTGATCGGTGCGACGATGAATATGCAGGGTGCGCTTACTATCAGAGCGACAAAAGTCGGCAGTGATACCGTGCTTTCCCATATCGTTGAACAGGTGCGGAAAGCACAGAATTCCAAAGCGCCGATCGAACGGTTTGCGGATGCTGTTTCCAGAATTTTTGTACCTGCCGTTCTGATCATTTCCCTGGTAAGTTTCGTTTTTTGGTTCTTTGTCGGACCGATATTCCTTCCTTCCGGGCAGTCTGTGGCAATGGCGATCCAAAGTGCTATCGGTGTGTTAATCATCGCGTGTCCGTGTGCGTTGGGACTGGCAACACCCACAGCGGTGATCGTGTCTGTCGGACGCGGAGCAAAAAACGGAATCCTGGTCAAAGACGCGGAGAGCCTGGAACGGCTTGGCGCCGTGACGGCCGTAGTAATGGATAAAACCGGAACCCTGACGGAAGGAAAACCGGAAGTGCGCTTGGTACGCAGCCTTTCGGATAAGATTTCCATACGGGACCTCTTGGGCCTGTTGTTTTCCCTGGAGCAATTCAGCGAACACCCGTTGGCAAAAGCAATCACGGACAAAGCAAAAGCCGAAGGCGTACAAGCCGTTCCGGTGACCGATTACTCGGCCACACCCGGCATGGGTATAGAAGGAATTATCAAAAAAAAGCGCTATATCGCAGGAAACGCGCGGTTTATCACCTCCCGTAAGATCACTATCCCGGACGGAACGATCCGACACGAAGAGGAGGGTTTTACCCCGATGTATCTGGCTTCAGCAAATCAGGTCCTTGGCATCATATTTATCGGTGATGCACCCAAGTCCGAAGCAAAAGATGCCGTTCGTGCTATGCATAATTTGGGAATCCGGCTCATTATGGCAACGGGAGACGCGAGGAAACCCGCCGAGCAGATAGCAGCCGCACTCGAAATCGATGACGTCCGGGCTGAGCTCCTGCCGACGCAAAAATCCGACGTGCTCAACGAACTTGCGGCTAAAGGACATAAGACTGCCATGGTCGGTGACGGAGTGAATGATGCGCCGGCACTCGCCAGCGCATCTGTGGGCATTGCCATGAGTACCGGAACCGATGTTGCCATGAGTACCGCCAATATCACGCTTCTCCACGGCGATATTTCCAAGGTGAGTCAGGCGATTCTCCTTTCCAGGAAAACCATGTCCATCGTCCGTCAGAATCTGTTTTGGGCATTCATCTATAATGTGATCGGCATTCCGTTGGCGGCAGGATTATTCGTGCCATGGTTTGGTGTTGCACTTAACCCGGTGTTTGCCGGCGCGGCAATGGCCCTTTCAAGCGTATCGGTG
>CAYTIP010000124.1:0-3310 GCA_964437805.1 uncultured Gammaproteobacteria bacterium
CACTCCCATCCCGTTCTCCGCCGACGTGCACTGCCGACCACCCCCATGTCCGTAAATGAGCGCATCGACACCCGCCTGCCGGACCAGTCGGCGGGCAAGTGCCTTATCCGGCACCTGTCCCACGAATATCTCGATGTCGTTGCCGATCACCGGATCCTCACGCAGACGGCGGGCCGTCTCCAGAACCCGCGGATCGGATCCGATCGTATAGATACGGAATAATTTGATTCCCGCTTCCTCATACAGGCGCCGAGCTTCTTTCCTCGTTTCTTCCGGATCGTCGATGCCCAGCGATGCACCGATGTTCCGAACACTCCGTTCTTTCCATAATTCGGGGATGGCTAGCGATCCGATCGATTGCTTGGCACGGGTCGCCAGGCGGATCTGACGGTCGACGGATCCGTTGAACAGGCTGTTTCTGGGAACAAATGTTGCCATGTGCGCTACAGCCATCGTGACGAGCGAATCGACCCCGCCGGTAGCAGGAGGCATGGATCCTCCCAAAATAATGCGTCTAGGATACCGGCCGATGCGATTGAGAAGATAATCGTTTTTCCTGGGGTCCCGGCTCACCAGGACATCGGAGGAATGTTTGCGGTAGCCGACCTGTTCCAGCGCCAATGTTCTGGTTGCCTGACCATTCACAATATCCAGTCCACGCTCGACTGCCGCATGAGTCCGGATCGGTCGCGGCGGAAGACGGTGCGGATCAGCCTCGAGTGATCCGATGTGCCTGTGGATGGCGTCATTCTGATTGTCAGAAAAAAATTCGACCCGCTGCGCGATCCCGATTCGCCGTTTTTCCGGACCCATTTGGAATAACACCGGTGTCCCGTCATCATGGCGTTCAACATGAGGGAGACTGATATCGGTCAACACTAATCCCAGACTGGGAGATTCGGGATCCACATGGTACCGCCGGAAGTAGACGGTGCCATCATCCCGTCCCAAGACTTCATGAATGGGCTCGTATGTGGGTGCCGAGAGGGATTCGTTCGGGGAATTTCCACGGAGTGCTTCCGGAAGATAGGCAAACTGCAGTGCGGCATCTCCCGAACAGAGTTCATCCGTCCGTACCCGCGCCTGTTCATCGGGCAAAGGTTCCGGCATCCGGAGCGTCGTGTGTTGCAGACGCCCGTCCTGCGCATAGATCGGGGCCAAACAGTCGAATTGCGTTTCAGTCTCTGGCATGATTATTCCCATTCCATCGTCGCCGGCGGTTTGGTCGTAATATCGTACACAACCCGGGAAACGCCCGGAACTTCATTGACGATGCGGGATGCAATAGTCTGGAGTACGTCATACGGCAACCGGCTCCAGCCGGCACTCATGATATCGGTACTGTCGTAAATCCGCAGACCGATGAGTTCTCCGCTCTGTCCCCCGTCTCCCTTGACGCAGGTTGTGTCGATACCGGTGAGTACCGTAAAGGACTGGAACACTTTCCCATACCACCCGGTTTCCCTGAGAACCGACAGGACGATGCTGTCTGCATGTTGCTGTCTCTCAAGACGTTCTGCCGTCACTTCCCCCAGAATGCGGATTGCCTGCCCCGGCCCCGGAAGGGGCTGTTTGGCAACCACATCCTCCGGCAATCCCAGCTGTCTCCCTAATTCGCGTACTTCGTCCTTATAGTAGGTTTTCACCGGTTCCAGGAGCGGAAGATTCATGGTTTCCGGCAACCCGCCGACATTATGGTGGAGACGTATGGTATCTGCAAGCGCCGTTCCCTTGCTTTCGATGAAATCCGAATACAGGGTTCCCTGCACGAGCCACCGTACGTCCGGAATTTTCTTTGCTTCCCGTTCGAATACCTCAATAAATTTCGCGCCGATGAGTTTCCGTTTTTTCTTGCCGTCGGTCACTCCCTTGAGCATGGACAGGAATTCCTCTTTGCAGTCCACGATAATCGGTTCGATCCCCAGGATGTCATGGAAAATCCGGTATACTTCTTCCCGCGTTCCGTCCCGCATGAGTCCGTTATCGCAGTAGATCGGATACAGGCGTTTCCCCATGACGCGTGCGACGATCGCGGTGGCAACCGTCGAATCCACGCCGCCGGAAATCGCGGCGATTGCGTTTGCGGAAGGATATGCGGAAACCGTTTCCCGAACGCCTGCGATCGCATCCTCCACGGACAATACGCGGGGAACGATCTTCTCGGCGCACAGAAGGGCGAATTGCCTGAGGATAGCCCCGCCGTCCGTCGTATGGGTTACTTCAGGATGGAACTGCACGCCGAACAGCCGGTCGCGGGCCCGCATGACGGCGCTAGCCGGTACGGATGGCGTGGAAGCTACAATCGTAAATCCGTTCGGAACGGCGAGCACCTCATCGCCGTGGCTCATCCAGACGGTTTTCGGACAGTTGGTCAGGAATTCGGCAAATATCCCCGTATCCCCTGCAGTACTGTTGGCATCAAGCTGCATCGGTCCGTATTCCCGGTGTCCGGAAGCGACATTCCCGCCCAACAGATGCGCCATAAGCTGCCAGCCGTAACAGATACCCAACACCGGAACGCCGGATGCAAACACCGACGGGTCGATCGTCGGTGCTCCTTTGTCATAGACGCTGGACGGCCCGCCCGAAAGAATGATGCCGGTCGGATGGAGCTGTTTTATCGCATCCGGGGCCGCTTTTGGTTCCACGATTTGGGTAGACACGGACATATCCCGGAGTCTCCTGCCGATGAGGTGGCAGGTCTGCGAGCCGAAATCAACGATAAGAATCATATCTCCTCCTTTAGGATGCCTTTGTCTGGTAATTGCTCCCCGCATTGGTGAGTGTCACCTCATGCGGATGACTTTCCAAGAGACCGGCTGTGGATATCTTAATGACGCGGGACGTTTCAAAGAATGTCTTCATATCCGGCGCTCCGAGATAGTAAAAGGAGGACCGCAGACTGCCTGCCACTTGGTACAGGTAATCGTTTACATCCCCTTTATAGGGAACGATCCCCTCAACGCCTTCGGCAATGAGTTTCTTTTCTTCGGTTTTGCGGGACTGGCCGTACCGCTCCGCACCGCCTTTTTTCATGGCAGCCACTGAACCCATACCCCGGTAGGATTTAAATCGTTTCCCCTGCACTTCCAGGATCTCACCCGGTGATTGGTCATACCCTCCCAGGAGCGACCCCAACATCACAGCACCGGCACCGAACGCGAGCGCTTTTGCCATATCCCCGATCTGCCGTATGCCCCCGTCTGCGATGATGGTTGCGCGGGATCCTTCGGTTGCCCGGACTGCCGCCGCCACTGCGGAAATCTGGGGAACTCCCATGCCGCTTATGATGCGCGTCGTACAAATACTC
>CAYTIP010000125.1:0-3255 GCA_964437805.1 uncultured Gammaproteobacteria bacterium
AAGGCCGAGACGATGATCGGTCACCCGGTGCTGGGGGAAATTATAGGTACGGATCTTTTCCGCGCGCATGCCACGGCCGATGATGCTGCGGGCGGCGCCGATCGTCGATTCCATTTTTTCCTGCTCGCGTTCCCAGAGTTTGCTCCGGAGCATCGACAGGGCAACCTGCCGGTTCTGAAACTGGTCGCGTTCCGTCTGGCACGTCACGACGATGCCGGTCGGTTTATGCCTGAGACGGACGGCAGAGGATACCTTGTTGACGTTCTGTCCGCCTTTCCCGCCCGAACGGAAGAAATCCCACTCCAGCTCGTCGTTGCGGATGGCAACGTCCTGTTCCGGGATTTCCGGGAGCACGGCAACGGTCGCTGTGGACGTATGGATCCGTCCCTGCCGTTCCGTGGTCGGGACCCGCTGGACCCGGTGGGTACCGGCTTCGTACTGCAGTTTGGTGAACGCGGCTTCGCCTTTCACGCGGATCGTGTTTTCCGAGAGTTCTTCGACCTTCCAACCCTGGATATTGGCATAGCGGGTGTACATCCGCATGAGTTCGTCTGCCCAAAGTTTGGCCTCATCACCGCCTGTCCCTCCGCGGAACTCCATGATGGCAATGTTTGTATTCATATAGTCAGTTCACTCCATCTTCGGCATCGATGGTTGCTAATCCGCTCCCTCGTTTCACTTCGGGATCGATAAGCAACCATTCGGGCTTCATCACCGCCTGTCCCGCCTCGGAACTCCATGATGGCAATATTCGTATTCATAGGAAAGAAAACAGGGAGAATCTACTTGATGCCCATGAGCATCTCTTTGAGGGATTTCTGGTTGTGGAGTTTTTCCTCTTTTTCTTTCTGCTTTTTCTTCTTTTCCGCAAGCATCTCAGCCATGGAATCGGCTTTCTTCTGCTGTTTCTGGAATTTCTCCACGCGGCCCATGGTATCCACGAACTTCATTTCCCCGGTGAAAAAGGGATGGCAATTGCTGCAGATATCCAGCTTGAGGGACGGCTTTGACGCTCCTACGGTAAATGTGTTGCCGCAGGCGCAGGTAACGACCGATTCCTCATGCCAGGTGGGTTGGATTGCAGTATTCATAGAGATTGTATTTTAGCATATTCCACCCCGCAACGGAAGGGTGGGGTATTTCCCTCACCGGACAAGCTGTCCGTCCCGGATCCTAAATTCGATGAGCGTGCCGCCGCCAAGCTTGTCCTTTTTGCTGATAAGGAGGAGCCAGTAGGTCCCGTCCGTGAGGGAGCCAAGACAGGTGTTCCTGGTATCGAAGCCATAGAGGACCGTACCCGTTTGGGCGTCCCGCAGCAGGGTGAGCGGAATATCGGAGAGCGTGCACCGTTCATCACGGAAATCCGACGAGTAGAACAGATAACCGGTGACGGTTCGGTCGGTGGCGCTCCTGAGTGTCCCGCCGATGCTGCCATCGGGCGCATAGGAGGTGATGACGCCGTTTTTCCCGGCCCAGGCGGCTTTGCTCGTGATTGTCTGGCTGGTTTTCGTGTCCAGGAAGCGGGTGAGGATGATGCCGGTCGTAAGCATCAGGGAGAAGAACACGAACGCCTTGTAGGGATTCAGGGTTTTCGGGCTCCAGAATGTCGTTTTTCCCAGGTACGTGCCGCTGAAATTCATCCGCTTGAGATGGATGACGTATTCCAGTACCACGGAAATGACGGTTATGACAGCGGTTGCGCCAATCAGATAGGGCGTGCCCATAAGGAGATTTTCCTCATTGATGGTTCTGGCCAGCAGGTAGTAGAAAAACAGTTTTTCGAATACGTTGGGGAAGAGGAACAGGAGCATACCGTTCCGGGACATGAGAAACAGGATCTGCCCGACCGTCCGATAGGCGAATAATCCCAGAAATAGCCATTTCCCCGGAATATTGGCAAGCATGATGTACGCCATGAGCCATAGGTACCAGTAGTAGTCCAGCAGTTTGTCGTAGGTACTGTATTGGGGGCGGGCGTAGCCGCTCTGTTTATAGAGTTCCCCGTCGAACGCGTCCAGAAGAACATTAACGAGCGTGGAAGCAAGCGGAAAGAAGAAGACCGCAGGCCCGGCCACCAGCCGCAGCAGGATACTTGCCTTCATGTATCCCGTGAAGGTTTTCATGTGCTCGGTGGGGATGGATGCAGGCATAGGTCAGGATACTGCCGATACGGTTGCACGCAGGAGCTTGCGGATCGGGTGATAGTTGATTCTCCCTTCGGCGATGAATATCCCGCCGAAGATGAGCACCGAACCGATGAGGAACGGAAGGGTGATCGGCTCATGGAGCATGAAGTAGGCAAGGACCGTTCCGGCGATGGGATCGATGTACGCAAACATCGAGGATTCACTTGCCGATATCCGGGAAAGACCGAATGCGAACAGGGAATAGGCCGCCGCGCTGGAGAATAGTGCGCCGTACCCGACGCCGACCAGCCCTTTGATATCAAGAAGCGCATAGAGCGAAGGATTGCTTCCGGTTTCCCACACCGCAAGCGGCAGGAACGAAAGGAAGCCGATGATGAATGCCCAGAACATGAGGAGCAGCGGATTCCGGTCCCGGAACAGGGTTCTTCCCGTAAGGGTTGCAAGAACGGCAAAGACAGTGGCCAGTACCAGATACAGATTGCCGACCAGGTCGCCGTCGAGCCCGGAGTAATACAGCGGTTCCAGAACAATGGCGCCGATTCCGAGGGTTCCCACAACCATACCGATTTTTTTCCTCAGACGTACCGTTTCCCCAAGCAGGAACGGGGCTACAAGAAAGATGAGGAGCGGTTGGGCGGAGGCGATGACCGGAGCATTGACGGACAGCGTCTTCTGCAGTCCCAGGAAGAAAAATATGATATTCCCGGTGATGCCGGTGAGCGCGTACCATACCAGCTTAAACCAAAGGCGGCCGGTAAGCCGGGGAATGATCAGTTCGCCTTTTGCCCGCAGGTAGATACCCAGGATGATGGCAGCCAGAAAAAAACGCCAGAATGCCAGGGTAAACGGCGGGATATTCGTGAGCGACCATTTGAAAATGGGTGAGGCGAATCCCCAGATTGCATTGGCGATGATAAGCGCAAGTATTCCCTGCTGGACAGTGTTCATGAAACGTCGGTGATGGTATCCGGTCCGCGATCAGCTTTGCAGAGTACGCAATATATCCCTCAATTCTTCCGTCAGTGTATCGGCAGGGATGGTGCTGGAGGTTTTCGCCTGCATTCGTTTGAGTTGAACTACGCGTTTTTCCGCCTCATCAGGCCCTTGG
>CAYTIP010000126.1:0-3244 GCA_964437805.1 uncultured Gammaproteobacteria bacterium
GGATGAATTCAAGAATTTCTTCAATTTGCGGGCGCCGGCCAATATCCAGATTGTCGGGCCGCTGTTTAACGTAGAGAAAAAGTAGTATACTAGAGCGTATGCCAGTCCTATTCGAGGCACAGCCGCAGGCGAATAAAAAGAAGAAATCGCCCAAAAAAATCCGTCTGCCTCAGGAGACGGCTCCATCTTTTTCCTCACCGTTGACCGCCTACGCAATGCATCCCAGGGATATCCGGTTCGAAACCCAGGGAGATGACGAGAGTGTCATATTATTTCTGCGCCAGCATATCATCATTCTCATCCCCAAGATTATTTTCGGTATTCTGCTTCTGTTTGTCCCGGTAACCGTTTTCCCGTTTCTCCTACGGGTTTTGGAGAGTCCGATAGTGATTCCGGCCGGATACGTTATTGTCCTCACCGTATTCTGGTACGTCGCCATATTCGGGTATTTGCTGACCGGATTCATGCACTGGTACTTCAACATCTATATCGTGACCGAGGAGCGGATCATCGATATCGACTTTCTGTTTCTCCTGTACAAGAAATTCGCGGAAGCAAGGCTGGAGAAAATCCAGGATATCTCGTTTCGTACCGGGGGTATCATGGCAACCGTATTTGATTTCGGCGATGTCATGATCCAGACTGCAGGAGAACTGCCTAATTTCATATTCGAGAAGGTGCCAAATCCATCCGACGTCGTTCATGTAATCGGTGAACTCATGGAACAGAAGAAGGAGAATCCCGTATGATGCCGATTGGAATCGATATCGCCGTGACGCTGGCCATGAAGATGATGATGCTGGTAGGGCTGGGAATTTATATCGTATTTGCCGCCGTCATCGTCCGTCAGGAGCGACTCATGGCCCAGGTACTGGAATCGGCATCGGTCAGCCTTCTTTCGTTCTTTGCCTGGTTTCATCTGGCCGCTGCCGTCTTCGTATTCTTTCTTGCCCTCCTTATCCTCTAGGGCGTTTTGCTTTTCCCGATCCTGTTTTGTGCTACGATAGAATGTGATGGAGATGCGCTTCGAAACCGGTTCTGTCGTGGGAAAGAAAACGGATACCCATTGGGCCCAGGTGATAAAAACGAGGCACGCGTTCGGCGTCATCGAATTGGAGGATGAGGAGGGGAACGCACAGAGTACCGGCATGCAGCTGGTCCACAGGATTACCGCTTTGGTGAGTGAACCGATCTCTTCAGTACAGGACGTGATTTCCGGTCTGGAGCAGATATGGGATCCCGGTATTCGAACGCTCCTCCTGTGTATACCGGTTGAGCATACCATAACAGTGATGCTTCGCGGGGTCGGTGCCGTGTATCTCAAACGCGACGGGCATATCGCGCGCCTCAGGAATACCGAAGGCATTATCTCAGGACACACCCATCCGGAAGATATTATCTTTCTCTCTTCCAAGACATGCCTTAACGGGATTTCCGAGGATGAATTCTTTACGTTTTTCGACCACCTGGGAGTCGAGGAAATTGCCGAGAAACTGACGTTGCATCTGCATAAAACAAACGGCGCCGCAGGGTACGCCGGTTTATTTGTGGGCGTCAAAGGGGAGGAGGGTCAACCCAAACCCACGGTTCAGAATGCCACGGAGGATGGTGACCATGGTCCAACCCCCGATCAGTCCCCCAAATCAGTGCGCCATGTTGGGTTACCCGGATTGGATCTGAAGGCAATCGGGAAAAAAACAAACCACGCATTCCGACTGTTGCGCAGGCGGGAGATCAAACTGACCACCATTCTTCTTGTGCTGTTTTTTGCTAGCGTCGTCTTCGGCCTCATGAAGGAACGTTCGGGTAAGACTTCCACAGAAACCTACAATACAGTGGAAGAAGGCAAACGACTGTACGACGAGGGGGTAGCGCTTCTGGATTTGAACGCGGTAAAAAGCAAAGAGCGCCTGATCGCAGCCAAAACGCTGGTGGAAAAGGCGAAGGAGGAAGTATCGCCGAAAACCAAGGAGGGGAGAATGCTTGCAGATTTGGAAAAGACCATTGATGAGGTATTGCCCAAAGCCACGAAAGAATACCGTGTCACTCCGGAATTGTTCTTTGACGTATCGCTCCTGAAAACGGGAGCGGTCATCAATTCGTTTGCCCTCTATGAGGATACGATGGCATTCCTGGATGTGAATTCCAAAACGGTGTTTTATCTTCAGCTGTCCACGAAGAACGGGCAGATTGTCGGAGGCGGCGCGTCTCTGGATGGTTCACAGTCGGTCGCCATTCACGGTACGAGTGTGTACGTCCTTACGCCTGCGGGTATACACGTTTTCAATACGCAGGATAAGAGCATGAAACCGCTTGTCATCAGGAAGGCGGCGGATTGGCTCACCATCAAATCAATGGTTGCCTACGCAGGCAACATCTATCTCATGGATACCGGTAAAAGTCGGATCTGGAAGTACGTGGCAACGGGAAGTGCGTTTACCGATATGCGCGAATATCTTCTCCCGGATTTTTTCCCGGATTTATCAAAAGCTTCCAATATGGCGATCGATGGTTCGGTATGGTTGGGGACGACGACAGGAACGGTCACAAGGTTTACACAGGGGAAAGACGATACGTTTGTGCCAAAAGGTGTCGAACCGCCGCTTGGCACTTCCCTGAAGGTGTTCACGGACGACATGTCGGCACGTCTGTATGTCCTGGATGCATCCAATCACCGGGTAGTGGTTATGGAGAAGGATGGGATGTATGTGGGGCAGTATATCTATCCGGATTCGTTTTCACCGTTTGAGATTGCCGCATCGGAATCGCTGAAAAAATTGTTTTTCTTTTCCCAGGGCAAGCTGTATACTACACCCCTCCAATAGCGGACGCATCCGGTCCGGAAGCAGCCGTCCGTATCGTTGGACAACGGGAGCGTCTATGCAGATCATCAACAAAAAAGCCCAGTACGACTTCAGTATTCAGGACCGCATCGAAGCGGGAGTTGCCCTTTTGGGTTCGGAGGTCAAATCCCTTCGGGGTGGATCGGGGAAACTGGATGGCGCGTTCGTGAAGATGCTCAACGGCCAGCCGTACCTCATCAACGCGGAAATTCCCGTGTATTCCTACAGCAGACCTGAAGGGTATGATCCCAAGCGGACCAGGAAGCTCCTTCTCCACAAGAGCGAAATCATCAGTTTGGTGTCGAAAATGGACCGTCAGAAACTAACGCTCGTACCTCTCTCCTGGTATACGAAGGGGCATCGGGTGAAATTGGAGGTCGGGCTTGCCCGGGGGAAGAAGG
>CAYTIP010000127.1:0-3225 GCA_964437805.1 uncultured Gammaproteobacteria bacterium
AACTTTACCAATATATCCTGGTGGACGAGTACCAGGATACCAATAAGGCACAATATCTCCTGTCGTCGCTTCTTGCCGGAAGACATAAGAATATTACCGTCGTCGGAGATGCTTCCCAGAGCATCTATAAATTCCGTGGTGCGGATTTCCGGAACATCGTCAACTTCAAATCGCAGTATCCGTCAATGAAAAAATTCAATCTCGAACAGAATTACCGGTCCACGCAGACCATACTGGATGCCGCCCATTCCGTGATATCAAAGAATACCACCCATCCGATCCTGAAGCTCTGGACAACCAAACCGTCCGGTCAACCCATTACCATCTACGAAGCCCGGACCGAACAGGACGAAGCGACGTACATCGTTACCCATATCCTGCAAAGCCGACTGGCGTTTTCGGATGTGGCCGTCTTGTACCGGACAAATGCCCAGTCACGGGTCATTGAAGAGGCATTTCTGCACTCCGGCATTCCCTATACCCTCGTGGGGGGAACCCGGTTTTATGAGAGAAAGGAAATCAAGGACGTCCTTTCCTACCTCCGGCTGGTCCTGCATCCCAATGACAGCGTATC
Source organism: uncultured Gammaproteobacteria bacterium (assembly GCA_964437805.1). Lineage (GTDB taxonomy): Bacteria > Patescibacteriota > Microgenomatia > UBA10105 > UBA927 > UBA10108. The sequence continues at coordinate 575 of CAYTIP010000127.1, forward strand.
CTACAAGCGGATCGAAAAACTGGGTAAGGGCAGACTGAAAAAATTCCTCGAATGGAAGGATTCTATTTCTGCGGATAACACACTTGTCCAACGTACGACACTGGAACTCATGGATACGATTCTTGAGATTACCGGTTATCTGGAACTGTACAACGCCCGTGTCGAGGAAGAAGCATATCGTCTGGAAAACATCAAGGAACTTCGCTCGGTCGCCACCGAATTTCCCCTTGTATCGGATTTTCTTGATACGGTCGCCCTCCTGGAACAGGAACCGGAACGGAAAAACGACAAACAAACGGAACGTACAAACGTCGTCACGCTCATGACCCTGCACGCTTCCAAGGGATTGGAATTCAACACCGTATTCCTCATCGGCATGGAAGAGGGATTGTTTCCCCACAGCAGATCACTCATGGACAAGGAGGAAATCGAGGAAGAACGCCGGCTCTGTTACGTGGGCATCACCAGGGCAAAGGATAAACTTGTACTCTCGTTTGCAAACCGTCGGTTGTTCTTCGGAACCAGAACGCAGAATATGGTTTCCCGATTCATCGCGGACATCCCGGAGCATCTTCTGGAAAAACAGATATCACTGGACTCTCCCAAAACAATCGACTACTACGACCAGCTGCTCTGACGGAAATCATCTGTCACATCGAAAGCTTCATGAGGGTAAGAAGCAGTGTTCCCAACACTACCAGTACCGCAAGCAACATTTCTGTCATGAGGAATACCCTGGCAAGTCCTTTCACATGGGAAAAGGAAATGATATCGGGTATCAGCCGTGCGTCGATGGGCAACGTATTTAAGATTTTTGAAGAATTTCGTTTCCGTCTACCCATACATTCATTGTACCATACGAAAAAAACATGAGATAATCAATCCATGCAACCCCCGATATACACGGTTCAGTCCGCTGAAGAGAGCGACAAGACGCGATGGAACAATGCGGCAACCCATCCCCTGCAGAGTTGGGAATGGGGAGAATTCCGCAAGCGGATGGGTGTCGACGTCGTCCGTCTCATGATCCAGGACAACAAAGGCAATCTGCAGGTTTGCCAGATTACCTTCCATCGTATTCCCTTTACCCCGTTCACGGTCGGTTACATCCCCAAAGGGCCTGTCCCGACTCCGTTTATGCGGGATGAACTCATACGCCTGGGGAAACGGAAACGCGCGGTGTTTATCCAGCTGGAGCCGGATGCTCCCGAAGGAACCACGCTCCCCGTCAAACTTCCCCGTTCAAATCATCCGCTGTTTACGAAATACACCTTCGTTCTGGATCTGACCAAATCCGAGGAAGAGCTGCTCTTGGCCATGCATCCCAAAACCCGGTATAACATCCGGGTGGCTACGAAACATGGCGTAACCGTTTCCCAGGATTCTTCCGATGCGGCATTCCAATCCTATCTTTCGCTTGCGGACGAGACGACACAGCGTCAGGGATTCTACGCACATTCGCAAACCTACCACCGGACGATGTGGGACATTCTTGGAAAGACAGGGGTCGCGATGCTCTGGAGAGCAATGTACGAGAACGAACCCCTTGCGGCATGGGTTCTGTTTGCCTGGCGTGAAACGCTCTACTATCCGTACGGCGCATCAAGCAGGAATCACCGGGAAGTCATGGCTCCCAACCTGCTCCTGTGGGAAATTGTCCGTTGGGGGAAAGCGCACGGTTACCGCCGGTTCGACTTATGGGGAGCACTGGGACCCAATCCCGATCCCAAGGATCCCTGGTACGGGTTTCACCGATTCAAGGAAGGGTACCATCCGGATCTTGTCTCGTATGTCGGTTCTTTTGACCTGGTGATCAATCCGCTGCTGTACCGGGTATTTACGGTTGCCAATGCAATCCGCTGGACATTCCTGAACCTGAAAAAGAGGTTCCGGCCACACTAAACCCAACACCACCCTATGTACGCCACGCAATTGCAGCAATCCCCGGTATTCCGCACATATGTTTCCCTGCTGGGGTGGAACGTGCTCTCCGTGGATGGGGTGAACGTTTTCATCAAGCACATCCCCCTCATGGGAACACTTGCCAAAATCCAGCGGCCATCCCATCTGCCCTACCTCCCCGCACTCATTCCCGCACTCAGGTCACGGAGCGTCACCAGAATCTGCCTGGAACCATCCGAATATACCGACCAAGAGGAGCTGGATTCGTATATGCGCACCCTTTCGGGATATTTCCGGATTTATCCGGAGTCGTTCCTTCCTACGAAAACCATCCTTGTATCCCTTACCCCATCCGAACAGGAAATATTCCGTACGTTTACCGAAGCAAAACGGCGCGCGGTCCGGAAAGCGCAGAAATTGGGTGTGCATATCCAGGAAACCGCATCTGTTTCCGACCTCATTGCCATTAAAAGCAGGGCAGCCGGGACATTCGGGGGTATCACGACGTTCGGAGCCCGGAAACTCTGGGATCTTCTCTGGCCGACGCACACGACAGCACTCCTGGCATACCACGGACATACGGTGGTCGGAGGCGTCATGCTCATTTTCCATGGACGCATGGGGTACTACTGGATTGCGGGTGCAACCAAACAAGGAAAAAAACTCTTTGCTCCAACGCTACTTGTCTGGGAATCCCTGCGCCGGTCCAAAGCAGCGGGAATGGATAATTTTGATTTTCTGGGCGTATT
>CAYTIP010000128.1:0-3163 GCA_964437805.1 uncultured Gammaproteobacteria bacterium
GAATCCGCCGATCCAGCGCTCGACGATAAACGCAGCGCCCACGCGTTCCGCTTCCGTCTTCACGATATCCTTCGCCTGGCGTTTGGTTCCGACGAACAGGACGTCCGATCCCCCTGCTACCAAGTCACGCACGTATGCACAGGCCTTATCCAAACCTTCTTTCGTTTTGGCAAGGTCGATGATGTGGATCCCGTCTTTTTCTGTGTAGATATAGGACTCCGCTTTCGGGTGTCTCCGTTCGGATTTATGGCCGAAATGGCATCCCGCTTCCAACAGTTCCTGCAATGTGATGTCTTTCATACTGTCCTTTCTATTTTAGCTTCGCAAGGCGTCCCCTTTTGAAGCTGATTTTTTATACACGATTCCCGACCTGTCCCCGATAGAATCCTTCCTTGCAGACTCGCCTCTGGCCGCAACTGGCAGGAGCGGTTCTTCGGAATTTATGGTTACTAAGCTCGCAGACTCGCTAAGTAACCATAAAAAAACCACCGATACACGGTGGCTTCAACGAAAAGTCCTCCATGTATCTTCTTATTATTTCCGCCATCCGGTCGCCCTTACGGGAGAAGATACTGTCCGGATGTGAGATGAATGGAGTATAGCAAATCTGGGTTTCAAGGACAAGCAGCGCATCCCACCGGTGCTTCCGGCGAGGACAACCAAAACCTAAAAAATAACCCCCCAACTGATAACGCCTGCTTCAAACGACATTCGTTTGCAAGCCGTGCGTCTCCAATTGGAGGGTTATCACGAACAAATGCGGAACGGTATTTCACGAACGAGTCGGAAGTTTGCGCCACCATCGGAGAGCGGCATCCGGAACAGCGCCGTCTCCCCAATAACCGACTCCTTCCTCATCAGGAATCGCTGCTACCAAGGGACCGATGTCCCTTGTGGAACCGCACCATGGTTCAGTGTGCTCACCAACATCGTTGATGATGGACACCAGGGCTTCACCTCTTCCCTCAAACGCGCTGGCGCAGTGGACACAGAAGAGACACGGCCCGAAAACCATGTACTCCCGCCATAGTTTGACGCCAGTAGCGCCACAGCCACTGCACTGATATGCGGGCGGCGTGGTATTGCTTGCATAGTTTACTCCGTCCATCCTATCCTCCTCACTCCAAAGAGATTTCCGTTAGTTTTCCGCATTTGTGAACGTGCACGATTGAACAACGTAAGTAATTTCGAATTTGCCGCAAATGGCGTTCCGTAATCACTTGCGGCCAATGATAGCATACCTGCCGATAAATCGACATATTATAGGATAACTAAACGGGTAAGAATTGCATTCTTACCTATCAAACACATGCAGATACCATCAACTTGGGATTGGATTTTTTTCGGGAGCAGTGCGGATTTTTTTGGGTTTACCGATATCGGGGTAACGGATAGCGGGCGCACAGACTCGTCACGGTCTTTCCTGCCGCTTCCAGCTCCGTATTCAGGATTACATCGGCAATCGCATTTCCCAGTGTTTCCATATCCTTGGCGGAAAGCCCCCGGGTTGTGACTGCAGGCGTTCCCATCCGGATGCCGGAGGGATTAAACGGCGAGGCGGTATCATGCGGCACGGTGTTGCGGTTGACGACGACACCGATCGTCTCCAGACTGTCGGCGACCTCCTTGCCGTTTCTCCCCTGCGGCCGCAGATCGGCTACCATCAGATGATTGTCGGTTCCTCCCGTTACCAGGGAAATGCCCCGCCTGGTCAGCGTATCGGCAAGTGTTTTTGCATTGGCGACGACCTGTTTGGCGTACGCGGTAAACGCCGGCGTTGCCGCCTCGTCCAAAGCGACGCCGATGCCGGCAATGATATTCTCATGCGGCCCTCCCTGCAGACCCGGAAACACTGCCTTGTCCATCCGCTCCCCCATTTTCGGATCCCGCGACAGTCCCCGCTGGGTAACCATGAGCATGGCCCCTCTGGGACCGCGGAGTGTCTTATGGGTCGTCGTCATGACGACATCCGCAAACGGCACGGGCGAAGGGTGTACACCACCAACCACCAGTCCGACGATATGGGAAATATCCGCCAACAGGTACGCGCCGACGGAATCGGCAATCCTGCGCCACGCCTCCCAGTCCAATATCCTGGGATACGCAGTTGTTCCCACGACGATGAGCTTGGGTTTGGCTTCCTTTGCCAATGCGGCGGCGGCATCATGATCGATCGTTCCGTCTTCCCGGACGTCATATTGGACCGGATGGAAGTATTTCCCCGAAAACGTCACGCTGTGGCCATGGGTGAGGTGTCCGCCTGCCGAAAGTTTAAGTCCCATGATGGTATCGCCCGGCGAGAGAAGACCCATGTAAACCGCGGAATTGGCGGGGCTCCCCGAATACGGCTGGACATTGGCATGCGGGACGGCAAACAGTTCCTTCGCCCTGTTGATTACATACGATTCGATCTCATCGATATACGCGTTCCCGTTATAATACCGACGGCCGGGATACCCTTCCGCATATTTATTCGTGAGGCTGGATCCCACCGCTTCCATCACAGCAAGAGAACAGTAGTTTTCCGAAGGGATAAGCGTCAACGTATCCGACTGGCGTTGGGCTTCTTTTGCGATAAGTGCCTGGAGAGCGGTTTGCATAGCTTGATGGTACGAGGTTTGGGTCGAAAACTCAAGAAATCCTCACTCACCCGTTCTTGTACGCTGCCCCGATAGCGCGTGCCTCCGGCGAAACGATCCGGAGGAGTTCCACATGCGGGTCGGCGAGTTTCTGCCGGAGTTCTCCCATGGAGTGGACACCTTCATCCGCAAACATCCGTGCGGCGTCCCGGTACAGGGAATCCAGCCAGAACACCATGGATCCGCCGGCCTTGTTCTCGTGTGTCGTGAATCCTGCCGATCCTTCCGTGTGGATCCGTCCTGCCTTATTTGTCCGTCTCAGTCTGATGGCCGGGTCCCTGGATTCGATGAGCTGTGTCTCCGCACTCGCGCTCCCCGGATACGGCTGGGCGAATTTGCCGGAATCGTTTTTCCGGACGAATATGTCTCCGGCCGGACTCTCCATCGTTCCCCGGATGATGCGTCCGTTGTACAGAATGCCATCCACACCCAAGATGAGCAGGCTACCGATATTCCTTCCGACTCCTCCTTCAACCAGAATCGTGGTATCGGAAAATTCCTGGTCTGTAACCACCTCATACAGT
>CAYTIP010000129.1:0-3135 GCA_964437805.1 uncultured Gammaproteobacteria bacterium
GGACAAGTGGGGGAAGGTGACGGTCGGCACGAACATTCCCATCTATCCCGAAGATGTTGCGCGGAAAGCAAATCCCGATTATTTTCTGGTTCTTCCCTATGCATTCCTCACGGAATTTCTCAGCAGGGAAGATGCCTGGATCAAGCGGGGCGGCAGGTTTATCGTCCCATTACCGGAATTCCGGGTCATTCCATGAAAAAAACCGCGCTCATTCTGGGTGTTACTGGCCAGGACGGCAGTTATCTATCAGAACTCCTGCTGTCCAAAGGGTATGAGGTGCACGGGATGATCCGTCGGTCTGCAACGGGGAATACGCGCAACATTGACCATATTCTGGATAAGATTGTTGTGCAATCCGGCGATTTGGCTGATGCTACGTCGCTCATGCGGATTATCCAAACAGTGAAGCCACGGGAGATTTATAACGAGGCAGATCAGGACCATGCCGGATGGAGCTACAACGCGGTTGACTATGCATCGGATATTACGGGTGCTGCGGTCGGCAGAATTCTGGAGATTATCCGGCTCACCGACCCCGGCATCCGGTTTTTCCAGCCGCTTACATCCAATATGTTCGGCGTTACGGCCGTTTGTCCCCAGAACGAACAGACGCCGCTCAACCCGCTGAGTCCCTATGCATGCGCCAAGGCCTACGCGTGGTATCTTGTCCGGTACTACCGCCAGGTCCATCACCTGTTTGCCTCGACGGCAATTTTCTACAACCATGAATCGCCCAGACGGACCGAGGCATACGTCACCCGGAAAATCACCAAGGCCGCCGTACGGATCGCACACGGTGTCCAGAATTCCCTGACATTGGGGAATATCGATACGCCGCTGGATTTCGGGTATGCAAAGGATTATATGGAGGCTGCCTGGAACATCCTCCAACTCAACACGCCGGACGATTTCGTGATCGGCACCGGTGAGGGGCATACGGTCCGGGAGTTTCTGGAGGAGGCGTTCCGTCTGGTTGATTTGGATCCGTACCGGTTCGTAACATTTGATACGGCGCTGACGCGTCCGGGAAATCCGGGAAGTCTGATTGCGGATACCAAAAAAGCACACGCCGCATTTGGATTTTCCCCCAGCGTCCGCTTCCGATCCCTTGTCAAACTCCTCATGGATGCGGAACGTGAACGGTTCGAATCGCAGACTGTTAATCGAGAATGAAGAGGAGCTGGTTTCCGAACCGTATGAGCTGACTGTCCGGGAACGACGAGCGGAACATGGTACGCATATCCCGGAAGGAATCCACATCGAAGAACAGGATATAGCGGACGCCGAACCGGGTTCTGAATGCAATTTTTTCTTCCATGGAAAACACCGGACATATCCGTTTCTCCTGGCACAGGAGGATTCGGCGGATGATGGGATCGGACCGGTAGATCCGGATGAGATTGTCATCAAGATAGGTCATGTATCCTCCCATGAGGGGTTTGCCGAATGCGGTTTGATAGAGCAATTTGTGCTGTTCCTCAAACGGACTCAGGAGCCGGAACGAATCGAAGTACCCGAACGGAATGGAGAGCACCGTTCCTTCGGGGCCATTGTGGATTGCGGAAATGATGACCGTGTCATTGTCAAAATTCCTGATCGGGAAATTCCGATACGAAGGAACCGAAAGAAGACTGGCAGGAATGAAGAGGATGGTAAAGAGAAAAATGAGTGCGGGGCGTTTCAGCAATCCAAAGAGCCGTGCAACTGCATATGCGGATACCGCCGAAACGGCAATATGAACCCATAGTACGAAGTATTCCGGGACGTGGAACATACGGACAAACGGCATCATCATAAGCCATGAATACGGAGTAGCGGGCGGGGAGAGGAGTGGGATGCCCTGCCAGCGTATCACCGGTCCAAGGGACAGAAGGAAGAAGATCAGCATGACGATGCACCAGAATGACAGATAGGTCCGTTCTCCCGTGGATTTTTTTGGCCAGAGGATTGCCAGGATCATGAGTGCGATCAGGGGATATCCCAGAAATGCCGATTTCACTGTTTGCGAAGGAATGATATACGAATCGATTGTCGCGGAGGACTGGATAATATCTTCCATCGCCGAAGCATCCGGGCTGTACCCCGAAGTGATCGTGCGTCCGTGCAGAAGAACCAGCGGTAATAGGGTAATTGTGAGCACGATAGTAGCAAGCATGAGATCGACTCCCACCGTCCGTATATGTCTCATCGACCGGCTGGCGAGTGCACGGATCAGGGATACGGAAAAGAGGAGTCCTACAAAACAGACGACCAGGAAAAACACCCGGTAATCCGTATACGCCTGCAGTGCGACCATGAGAATCATCCCCAGGAGGTGCCAGCGGCTTTTCCCCAGGAAGAACCGTTGGTGCGCAAAGTAGAGGAGAAATCCGATCCACTCCGAGCTGAGGACATCGGCATGACCGGCACGCAGATGGCTGATACGGAACGAGCCGAACGTGAGCGCGAACGATGCAAGGAATGCTGCCGGTTTATTCCGCGTGAGGAGGGCAAAAAACAATCCGAATCCGATGAGTGAAGTGATGAACGTAAACAACACGAGCGTATTGTATGCACCGATCGGTCCCCAGAAGATGTGTGCCGGGAGCGTGAGTATGCTGTTGACGATCGGCGTATCGATCGGCATGGGAGAGCCGAACGGGAAAAATTGCATGCGGGTGGAAAAGAGCGTTTCCCAGGAGCCGGTGAGCAGCGACCGGTGCGTGTGCCAAAGCCGCCAAATCAGACTATATGCGTCACCTTTTCCGAAAAAGAATTCGGGGATATCCATATCCGCTATAACGATGTCTGTTGGTATGCTACCATACCTTCCACGGCGTTTGTTCATTTGATTTTTTTTGGTTCTCTGTCATACTTGATATACGTACGGAATAGGTGCCCGCCGATACGCATACCGTTTGTATCGGGCAATTCCGGTTTGTATGACTGCAACCAGGCGATTCCTCCCCGGCTTCACCCTCATCGAGGTACTCATTACGATTGTCATTATGGGGATTTTGTCTACTATGGGCCTTTCTGTATACCAGTCGACCCAGAGGAAAGCACGGGATCTCAATCGGAAAACCGCTTTGCAGGGCCTCACCAAAGCCCTGGAAGCCTACATGAACGACAAGGGCTTTTACCCTCCCTCCTCAC
>CAYTIP010000130.1:0-3120 GCA_964437805.1 uncultured Gammaproteobacteria bacterium
TGCAAATACGAGGAATGCCTGCTGGTTCATGATGAGAGGATATCCGTCCGAGGAAATGATCGATCCCCGGCTCGGCGGCAGACTGAACCGGAAAAAGTGCTGGCTGATCGCTTCGTTTTTCAAGCGTGGGCTTGCCCATACCTGCCAATAGGCCAACCGGAACACAACGGCCATATACAGGAGCACAAATCCGCCGAAAACCACCCAGATGCGCGTCATACTACGGATGAGATTACCGTTTTTGGTTGAGGGCGACAAGATACTGACCTTCTGCGATGGTCAGGAATTGCTTTGCGGGGACGAATCCGCGTTCTTCCGCTTTCTTTTGGATCGTGAGAAGGGATGACGCGGATGCGATCTGCTGTTCCAGTTTGGCGTTCTCGTCGGTGAGTGCTTCGACTTTCTCGGAAATTTCCCGAAGTGTTGATCCGTCCTGAGCCAGGTTATTGGTGAAGAAAATCTGACTGACCAGAAGTCCCGCCGCGATCAGGGGCAGTGCAATACTCAGGATGACTGTCGTATGTTTCATAGTTTTTCTGCTATCCGCAATTTCGCGCTGCGCGATCGTCTGTTTGCGGTCCGCTCGGCACTCCCGGCAGTGATGGGTTTGCGGTATACCGCTCGTACATCTTTGCCCAGAAACCGCTGTTTGACGATTCTGTCTTCCAGCGAATGGAAACTGATGACGGCAATCCTGCCGCCGGGCTTGAGGAGCCGTATTGCGCCGTCCAGACCTTCCTTCACCGCCGCCAATTCGTCGTTCACGGCGATCCTGAATGCCTGGAACACGCGGGAGGCTGTCTCCTGCCGCTGGTTTCCCTTTGCTATGTTTTCAATGATCCGCAATACATCTCCGGTCGTTGCGATCGGCCGCTTTACGCGGCTTGCGACCACAAGGTCAGCAATGCGCCGACAATGCTCTTCCTCACCATACTGTCCAATAATCGCTGCAAGTTGTTCTTTGCTTTCATGGTTGATGAGTTCCGATGCGGGTATGCCTTTGGTCTGGTCCAGCCGCAGGTCAAACGGCGCATCGGGAAATCGATAGGAAAATCCCCGATTCTCCTCGTCCAGTTGATGGCTGGATACGCCCAGGTCAAACAGGATCCCGTCCACCGGATTGAATCCTTCCGCCTTTGCCAGTGCCTCGATATCCCGGAAGTTGCCGTACACGACCCGGATGTCCGGGTTCATACGCTTTGCCTGAAGGAGAGCATCCGGATCCGTGTCGATCCCCAGAACCTCGCCGCCTTTGCGCTTAATTTCCCGCGCATGCCCTCCTCCGCCGAACGTTGCATCGATATACCGCTTGCCAACTCCGACATCGAGTCCATCAACCGTTTCCTGTAAAAGTACCGGTACGTGGTAGGTCATGGCGTTTCCAGGGTATTCCTATAGCGCTTCCAGGATTCCTCGTCCCAAATCTCAAAGTGATCCCCGGCTCCGATTACCATGACCGACCCCTGTATCTTCCCGTATTCCTTGAGGTGGGCAGGCAGCACAATGCGCCCGAGCTTGTCGACTTCCACCTTCTCCGCAGCGGCAAACATGTATCGTCTCAGTTTCCTCGCCTTTTCGTCGGTTACCGATGTTGCCAGCTGTTTTCCAGCCTCGTCTTCCCACTGTGTCCTGTCGTACCCGAATATGCATTGGTCAAACCCCTGCGAAACAATAACTTCGTGCGTTTCCAGCTCAAGCCTCATCTTTCGCGGGAGTGTGACTCTTCCCCTGTCGTCGAGCGTATGGCTGTATTCCCCAAGGAATAGTTTCATGCTCTTAGTTTACCATTTCTTCCCATCTCTATCCATAATCACCCATTTTTCACGCCATGTCAAGGGGTGTTTCACGGATTCCTCCCCGGAATCCCCCTTCACCATTCCAACGTATCCGGATGATCATAGTATCCTATAATATTGACATTCCAACGTGTTCTGATACAATACCACGGCTATCCTTCGCGCCCGTCCTGAGTGGACGCCAGTGCGTCGGAATGCGTCAATCTACTTGCACATTGATATATTGCGGAATAACTTCTCCTTCACCAATCCGATTGGATAGTACTTGTGGGCACCTCACCGCGCCTGGAAGCGCTATCCAATCGGGATAGTACCATTCGGAGTTCACAAGGAGCGAAAAATGTCTTGGCAAGTCCTGAAGGACAGTTTGAAGTCAACGGCACAAATTCTGCCGTACGTCGCGATTTTCGTGATCATGGGGATTATCATGATGCATGACCGTGACGTTGCAATCGAGCGCGCCATCGTCAACCTCCAGCCTCCCCAGGAGCTGCTGGACGGCTACATTAGAACCGTCGAAGTAGTATGCAATACCTGCGGCGATCCTGCCACCCTGAAAGTCACACTCTGCTCCGGTGCCGTGTGGCATCCGGGACCCGGATCCTACAGGGACGCAATGCATCTCGTCGATTCGATTCAGAAACAAAACTGCATGGAGGAACGATGAAGAACGGAAAGTCGCAAATAGGCCTGATACTGGGTCTGGCATTGTTCATGGGCATGGTCATTGCCGTCATCGTGATGGTCGACCGAAGCGATCTCAAAAACGAGATGGCCCTCATCAATCCGCCCCAGGAAATTCTGGACGGCGCGGTGGCGAAAATCGTCGTCGTTCAGACGCGGTTTCCTGTCAGCGAACAGACCGTGGAGGTGGTTACCGTCCATATGTGCTCCGGCGAAACATGGACGCCGACTCAGGCGCAGGTCGAAACGGTGATTCGCTGGATCGACTTATATGCCCAGGGCTGTCCGTAAAATTCCGCAATTCTTTGATGCAAGACCCCGCCGATACAGGCTATCGTCAGCGTATGCTGATTGATGTGTTTGTTGAGGTGGGGTTTTTGCTGGTTTCCCCTACAGTTGGAATGATTTGGAGAATTGGCTTTTCTTGCCCTCGGCATTCGTAAATTCCAAAACCAGATCCACGCTGGTTACTCCCAGATCGGGTTTGCAGACATTCTTGCTGCAGGTTCCCAGGTAGATTTCCCGTTCGAATGACTGCTGGCCGGTGACATCCAGCGGTTTGCTGCCCGACGTCACACCCTTGCCCACGCCGCCCGACTCGTACTGCAGTTCGTATCCGATGCTCGTGTATTTGCTGCCC
>CAYTIP010000131.1:0-3118 GCA_964437805.1 uncultured Gammaproteobacteria bacterium
GGCGGCAGGGACTGGATCCCTCTGAAACCTGCAACCGGAAAGCGATTGATCGGGGAAATCTGTGTCGGGACAACAGTGAATGCGAAGGGATGTGTCAGGTGGAACTAAGCCGGGAAGAGCTCCGTCAGGGAATGAAAGGATCAGTCCGGAAGATACAGAAATACGGACATTGCTCCGTGAATATCAGGGAATTCGGATGTCAGGGGATTGTGGAGCGTGGCAGGATAAGAGTCCTCTGCGTTGATTGAATCATATTACCATCTATAATGGGTATATGCCTGACGCCTTCTTTGAATCCGTACCAACCCCGTCAGAGATACGGGTTGCCGGAGTGCCCATCAGCGTAACCTCCCCAAAAGCAAATACTGCGGAGTATCTCCAAGGCCATCCTCAAATTGCCCATCACACGGAAGTGTATGGGAATTTCCTGGATATGCAGGATGCAGTGAATTGGACGCCGGTGCAGGACATCCCGCGGGCCCGCCTGGAAATCGCCGATTTTGCCACAGCTGTGTCGCAAGGGCGTACCCGGTACGAGGATGTGATGCACCCGGACATATTGGGAGCCGTGGTTTCGCTGGGCAATGAACTCCTGATGAGAAATAAGCTGAGTTGGAATGCCGTTGTTGAGGGGGTAAACCGGCCGGAAGTGTTATTGGAAGACTATCTTGCCGGAACGGATATTAAAACAGCGGAAAAAGTATTTGGGAGAGAAAGTTCACATACAGGTTTACATTACACATTTCTTTCACCAGAAGAGCGTACCGAAGTGTTTCCGTTTATTCTTCGGCTGAAGCAGTATTCCCGGAGTTTCCCCGATTCCGTGGACCACGTGAGTCAATTGATCAGTGCGGCTCCGATGGACATCCCGGCAATACGGAAAAAGATGGAAGATCTTCACGGGAAGATGGTAGATCTTCTCACTCAGGAATCAAGCGAAACGAGAAATGGTGATATTGAAGAGCTGATCGACAAATTTACGGGAATCCGTTCAGAGCAAACAAAGTATCTTTCCCATTTTATTATCGAACCATTCAGCAGACTTGCCTGTTTATTGGAGCATTCACAGTTCAATGAGGTCAACACAGACGACCGGAAAACAATGTGGCAAGAAGTGGTGGGACCCTGGGGCATCGGCCCAATTGGAGACAGTCCTGAGGATCGCTTCCGTGAAACACTCAGGACAATGGAGCGCTACACCGAAGCACTGCCCCAATTGCCCGACTTTATCTCAACATATATAGAAGCGGCCCGGGTTGACGCAGAGTCTCTCGGAATTATCCTTGATAGGCGGTCCGGAGAGTCAGATGATGCATATGTCGCACGAATGCAGGAATTGACGAATGTTACCTGGTCGGATACCCAAAAGGCATTTATGGAGTTTGCCCAAAGAGCTATTGAGTCCGGTGAGGTAAACACTCACCCCGAAATAATGCTGGAGAAAATTTCCGAGTTGTGCGGCATTCCCTTGGAGCATGCCCAGATGACGCCGACCCAAAGAGCGTTGATGTCGATAGCCGCGGGTTTTGCTATGCAAAATTACATGGGAACAGGCGAGGAAGGAGTCTATATGGGACAGCCAAAGGATCGAGTGCTTCGGAAGTTGATTCTCATCCATGTGCCGGAGACGAACAGGGGATACGAGTGGAGATTCACGGATGGCGACTGTAAATCCTATGTCGACACGGAACAATACCCGAATTTCCTCACCGACAATTGGCCGATCAACCAAATGTCCAAAGAACAATATGCGGTATTCATGGAACTGATCGACGTTATCCAGTATGTGGAGTGAGACCAACAGACGTCTTTATCCGATGACTTCAAAGCATTTCTGTTTGGATTTGGCTCCGGATACCAGGTGTATCTGATTCCGTTTTTTTCCCAAATACGCAGCGAGTGATTCGACACAAGCGCGGTTTGCCTTTCCCTCAAGCGGCGGCTGGTTGACGTAGACGTGAATCGTATCGGTCAGGTCTTTTTCTACACGGGGATTTCTTGCATTCGGGTGGACAATGACAATGATAGAAAGGCGCATCGCCCTGATTGTAGCAAATACCCGGAGAGTGTGCCGTTTAGTTGTCTGATTTGCCTTCGGATGCTACAATAGACCCTTCGCATCGTGCCTAAGTAGGTTCCTTCATCCGGAGGGGTTGCTTCGGTTACCGGAAAGTACATATCCCATGTGTTTGGTCGGATTGCGTATCCCGTGCGTGGGTGGCGTCGTTTCCCGTAATTGTCTCCCTGGGGAAGGGGTCACGATGGTGAAAGCAACATATGATTGGAGAATCGGAGTATCATGGATCCATTCCGCCCGAATGGATGGGGCAGCATCTTGCCGTAGACACCGAATTGTTTCCGCCGAAGGAACTTCGATTATCGGAGCTCGAGTCGCGGATTCGGGAAGAAAACAGCGGGATTACATTCCGGGAGCCCATATCCATCCGCCAGCTGAATAACGGTGCGCTCATCATGTTCGACGACCCGGAGCGGACCGATCGGTATATTGAACGGGCTCGTTTGTTGGCTGCGGGGTGCCAGCCCGCCCAAGTCGAGCAGGTAAATTTTGCAGCACAAAGTGCAATCGGCTCGATCGACGGACACCTTGTGATTGCCAAACGTCATCCGTATACGCCCACGCATGCGATACTCGTTCCCGAACCGGTGATTCGCGGAGACTTGAGATGGAGTGTACCCCATGAAGTGAGTTCCCTCACGCTCAACAATCTTTCCCTCATGGGCAGGCTTGCTCAGGATGGATGGGTCTCGTGGCTCAATACCGCATTCCCCACTCAGAACGCCCTGCATTTCCATCTCATGCGTGAACACGTCGGAGACGCCGATCCGATGCTGCTCCCATTGACGGAGGCATCACTGGAAGGGAAGTACGAACAAACGGCAATGTATGTCGTAAAAGACGGGGAGCAGTACGTACCGTCCCCATGCGTGACGACAGACAATGCAGAGGAAGCACTCGTGCAGATAACGCGGTTTACCAAACATGGACACCCGCCGGATATGTGCGTTGTCCGGGGGTCTCATAATCCACTCTTTGTCCTGTACCCCACGAAGGATGTTTCCTCACAGCGGGGATTTGTCGTTGATTTATTTCCGGGTT
>CAYTIP010000132.1:0-3097 GCA_964437805.1 uncultured Gammaproteobacteria bacterium
GAACAGCCGTTCCAGCCCCGACATATAGGTGAATGCACTCCAGGGCGTGGGGAATCCCCGATGGGATGCCGGATCCAATTTCCCGTCCGGCAAAACGACCCTGCAGGTTGCCACTCCTGCGTCAGCGTGGCTGTCCATGAACCGCACCATCGCGGGGATCGCGTCCTTCTCCACTTCCGTATCGGAATTGAGAAGCAGCATATACCTCCCTGACGCCTGCCGGATTCCTACGTTGTTGCCTGCGGCAAATCCAATGTTTGTGGCGTTTACGCTCACCTTCACTTCGGGGTACGTCTTCTTCACGCGGGCTACCGTATCATCCGTTGACGCGTTGTCCACGAGCACGGTTTCATGGGTCATCGTTCCCCACTCCGTTTTGGAAAGGGAAGAAAGACAGGAAAGCGTCAGGTCACTTGTGTTGTAGGAGAGAATGATGACGGATACATCCGGTGGTTTTTTCATGCGAGACTCCTCCAGAACGTGTCCTGGATTTGGGCGATTGCACTCCAGTCATACTTCGTTTCGATGAGTTTCCGGGCAGAGGCGGCGATTGCTGCATATGTTTGCGGCCGGGCAAGAATCCTGCCGATTTCCCCGGCGTACGCGTCGTCAGAATTGACCAGCACAAATTCCTTCCCGGGTACGGCACCGATCCCCCCGATTCCCGCCTGTGAGGTGAGTACCACACATCCGGCAGCCATAGCCTCAAGCACCTTGAATTTCGTTCCTCCGGCGATGGTCATGGGAGCCAGGAGAAAATCGGCGCGGCTGTATTCGGTGCGGATATCCTCCACCCATTCCGCATAGGTACAGCCGTTTCCGGTACACCGGTCACGCAACGCACCCGGCAGGTCCCTGCCCACGATCCGAAGTGTGGCTTTGGGAAACGAAGCGGATATCTGCGGCCAAATCGTATCCAGCAGTTTGCGTACCGCGTTGGTATTGGGCATCCACCGGAAGTTCCCGGTAAACAGGAACGTGGGCTTTTTGGGATCGGGAGTGTGTGAGCGGTGCCGGATTACTTTGGTATCCACGCCATTGGGAACGACCGCGATCTTTGCCTGGGGAACCGTTTGGGCTATGACCTCCCTGTCCCCATCCGATACGGCAATGATACCGGAAGCACGTTTCCAGCTTGCCTCCTCTTCCCTCCGGATTTTGGCGATATCCATGGCATACAGCGGTTTGAGAAGCGGATTCCCGGATTGAGTGCGGTAGGATCCGTAGACTTCATATTCTATATTATGCTCTCCGACCACCACCGGTATACGGACATCTTCGGGGAGGACACCCATGACGTAAAAGGGCTCCAGATGGATGAGGTCGTATTGGTTGCGGGCAAGGTCTTCCCTGATCGCTTCGCGCATTTCCCTGTGGTCATAGGAGGAAGACAGGAGCGAACGGTTGGACGAAAGCGCGCGCAGGAAATACCTGGGCTGCCACACGCGACCCCGCATATATACATGGACCGATGAAAGGAACGGAAGGGATCGGATATACTGCTTCTCGTCTTCACTGCGGATATACGTATACAGGGTAATATCGTGCGTTTGGGCGCAGTGTTTAAGTAAATTATACAGCCTGACCTGGCCGCCGGAATGCAGGGGGTACGGGAGAATCGCTGAAACAACAAGAATCTTCATACGGATACGACCTTTTTTCTACTGCTTCTTTCTGGTTAAGTCGATGATTGCGTACCGGTCGTTTCTCTCAAGGACGGTATAGGTTTTGGCTAATTCCTTGGTTTCCAAATCCGCGTCGCTGGGGGAAACCGTGACGTAATGGGTTGCTCCCTGGCTGATTTTCTTTTCGATCTCGAAATTGATAGGCCAGCCTGAGCGCTTGGTCTGGTACAGGAAGGTCGTATCCCCGTTGTAGGGAGCGATAACGACGGCATCCTTGGGTAGGAGCTTGTCTGCGGCGTTTCCCGCCTCGATAATCTCGGAACGGTTGATCCAGTAATAGCTGCGGACCGAATACCAGGAAAAGGAAAGCATGAAGGCAAACGAAACAAAGGTCAATCCGATAGCTGCAATCCGGGATTTGCCTTCCTCCTTTTTCCACGCCCATGCCATGCCCTTGCCCACAAATATGGCCAGTACGGGAAGGAGCGGAATCTGGTAGTAGTCATGCTGTACGTTCCCGCCTGCAATGATAACCATGTACAGAAGACCGCCCAAAAGCAGGAACCGGAACAGCATCCCCTCCTTGCGGGCGGATGCAATGAGGCCCAAACCGAACGGGATCAGTCCCCAGTAACCCAGAATCAGCCGTCCGATCCGGTCGGCAAACAACCAGTAGAACCATGCACCTTTGAGACGGATATTGTCCTTGTTGAGGAGCCAGTCGAATGCTGGGATACCCTCGGGAAACTGCTGAATCCACATGCGCCACAGGAGAAACGGGACGGACAGCAGAATGCCCCACAGGACGATATGCAAAAGATCGCGCTTCCAAACCGGTTTTCGCAAAAACAGCGGGAGGGCGCCCATAAGCAGAAACGCCGCCTGCGGCTTGACCAGCATTGCGCCGGCTGCCAATACTCCGCTTGCGAGCGTGCGTATGACCGGCCGTTTAGCAGGATCCCCGTCCAGTACAAACAGCGATGCCACCGAAAGGAATACCATGAACGGGTCCGGCAGGATGACCCTGCCATAGAAGATGCTGTAGGGCATGAGGGCGTATGCCGCGTAGGCAAGGAGGCCTGAAGGAGTCCCCAAGCGTCTCTTCACCATAATGCCCAGTAAGAGTCCCGTTCCCGTAGAGGAGAGGATCGTAATCATCCTGAGATACCACTCAACTGGCAGGCTGGGTATCCCCCGCGCCAATGCGGCCGCCATTGCCTGATACAGCGGAAATTCCACCATGCGCCACCCGTTGGGATTATCCTTTCCGGACTGGATATTGGAGTGGTCATGGTACCGGGGGCGCAACAGATCAATCCCCTGTTCTACATAGATTCGGGCAACCGATGCGGTATCCGCCTGGCGGAAACTGTGCCAGTCTGCCACTGGACTGTTGATATGCCAACTTCGTACTGCGACGGAAATAACCGTGATGAGAGAGAACAGAACCACGACGCCATACTTCTTCAGAT
>CAYTIP010000133.1:0-3095 GCA_964437805.1 uncultured Gammaproteobacteria bacterium
CCCAATGCGATTACCCAGGCGCTCAGCACCATGCGCTCCGTGACCAAAGGCAGACTGATCCATGTGTTCGGGAGTGCCGGACTCAGGGATCCGTTCAAGCGGCCGGAGATGGGCAAGGCATCCGCGGAATTTGCCGACTGCATCATTCTTACAGAAGAGGATTACCGGACCGAAGACGTCAATGCCATCATGGATGCGATCCAAAGCGGTATTCCCAAAAAGAAGGAAGTCCACCGGTTTGCGGATCGGGGCCAGGCGATTCACTTCGCCCTGTCCCACGCGGTGAAAGGCGACACGGTGATCCTTACGGGCAAAGGCCACGAGAAGAGTCTGTGCCGGGGGACGGTTGAATATCCCTGGAGCGACCAGGAGGCAGTCCGGAACTACTTCCGCAAATCCAAAGCGTCCCATGCAGATTGATAACCGCCATACGGTTCAAACCGATTTCCCTCTCCCTCCCGGCATGATTGCCGGATACTCGACCAACGATTGGGGTGATATGCGAAAGCCACAAGACAGGGAGCGATTCCTTCAGGAATTCGGGGTGGGACCCGATTCGCTTGTTTGGCAGGAACAGGTGCATGGGGTACGCGTCCACGCCGTGGTTGACGCGAACCGGGGGCAGACAGTCAGAGGAGTTGATGCGCTGGTTGCCGGAAAACCTTCGTCCGGTCTTCCTCTTGTGTTGTCGGTCCACACTGCCGACTGTGTTCCTGTTCTCCTGTTTGATCCGGTCAATCAGGTTATCGGGGCGGCCCACTCGGGATGGAGGGGAACCCTGGGGCACATCACGTCTGCCTCGATTGCTTCCATGGCGGCATTGGGAGCAAACATTGCAGACATCCGCGTTATCATCGGTCCGCATATCGGATCCTGCTGTTATGCCGTGGCCAAAGACAGGATTGATGCGTTTGCGGCCGAATTTCCGGACAGTCCGGACGTATGTGTTATGAGGGATTCCCGCTGGTATCTGGATTTGGGATCAGCCATCCGGCACGACTGTCTCAAAGCGGGGATTCGGGGAGAACATATCGAAGGAGCGGAAGCACTCTGCACCGGGCATACGGACCGGTTTTATTCGTTCCGCAGGACCGGGCCGCCGCTGATAGGTGAACTCATCGGTATCATCGGCTTTTCTGCATGAGCTTCCAAAACCCTGTATAATCCGAGGTATGAACGACAGCTTCACATCGCTTCGGAGCGTCCACTTCGTCGGTATCAAGGGGGTCGCAATGACTGCTCTTGCCATCTACTGCAAAGAGCGGGGTATGAGGGTGACCGGTTCGGATGTGACGGAGGAATTCCCCACGCAGGATGCGCTGGCACAAGCAGGTATCATCCCGCTTGAGGGATTTACTGCCGATCATATCGGTGCCGGAGGAAAACCCGACCTCGTGATATTCACGGGTGCCCACGGAGGCAAGGATAACCCGGAAGTGGTCGCGGCAGAGGCACTGGGTATCCAGACGCTTCCCCACGGCAGGGCATTGGGCATGATGATGGAAGGATCTGTTCAGATTTCCGTCGCGGGCAGCCACGGGAAAACAACGACGACCGCGATGATTGCGACAATCCTCATGACCGCGGGCAGGGATCCGTCCTTCGCCGTGGGATGCGGCAGCATCCGGGATATCGGTCTGCCGGGCCATTACGGAAAGGGAACGGAATTTGTGGCCGAAGCAGACGAGTACGTCACGGATCCCAGCCATGACCGGACGCCCAGATTTTTGTGGCATCATCCGCATATTCTGGTAGCCACCAATATCGATTTCGACCACCCCGACGCGTACAAAAGCATAGCCGATGTTCAGGTTGCGTTCGTCAAACTCCAACAGCAGATGGAAGGCCCGCGTATAACCGTGGTAAACGCCGACGACCCCAACAGTACCGTATTGGCAGAAGGCAAAAACGTCGTCCGGTTCGGGTTTACCGATGCCGCTGATCTTCTTGTATCGGATGTCCGGTACGAGCCCGGCAGGACCGCCTTTTCCGTTTCCTACAAGGGTACGGATATGGGTGTATTCCACCTTGCCGTTCCGGGTGCATGCAACGTCGCGAATGCAGCTGCCGCGATTGCCGCCGCTGCTGAGCTGGATGTCCCATGGGAAACGATCCGGCAGGCACTCGCACAATTCAAAGGTACGAAACGCCGGTTCGAGTACGTGGGATCCGTGCGGGGCATGGACATATACGACGATTACGCACACCACCCGCACGAAATTGCCGCATCCATCGAAGGAATCCGCGCGTGGTTCCCTCAGCGGCGTCTGGTAACCGTATTTCAGCCCCATACATTTTCCCGTACCAAGGCGCTTCTCACGGAATTCGCCGGAGCATTCGGGCAAAGCGATATCATCCTCATCCCGGATATCTACGCGTCAGCCCGGGAGTCAAAGAGCACGGAAATTACCGCCCAGCATCTGGTTGATGCGATTGCCGTACACGGGAAGGACGCGCGGTATGTGAAGGATCTGGACGGAACGCTGGAATTCCTGAAAACCCATGGTCGGGACAAGGACATCCTCGTTTTCATGGGAGCCGGAGATATTTATGAATGGAGCCGGGATATGCTGTCCCGCCTGAACTAACGTATGGAAAACACATATGCACAATTGATTGCGCGGTACGGGACGAGAATAAAGGAACACGAACCGCTGGCTGTGTACACGACCTACAAAATCGGCGGACCGGCGGATTTGTTCTATACCGCTACTACGACGGAAGAACTCGTTGATGTCGTCAAAACCGCCCGGGGGTTGGGGATTCCCGTGTTTGTTTTTGGTGGAGGATCCAATATCCTCATCGGCGATCTGGGGTTCCGCGGCCTCGTCGTGAAAAATAATTCCAACGCCATTACGATCCGTGGGATGAAGGGAACCATGAAGGGTGTGGACGGTGAGAAAACCGTCTACCTGGAGGCGGATGCCGGTGTTGCAATGAACCGTCTGGTGCGCTTTACGCTTGAGGAAGGTCTTGGGGGGTTGGAAATGCATCTGGGGCTTCCCGGATCCGTGGGGGGTGCGGTATTCATGAATTCAAAATGGATGAAGCCGCAGGGATTCGTCGGCGACTGCGTGTACCAGGCGACCATTCTC
>CAYTIP010000134.1:0-3061 GCA_964437805.1 uncultured Gammaproteobacteria bacterium
CTATAGGAAAACGTCCGATATGAAAAAAACAAAACACCACCAGCCGGGAAAGAACCGGATCGACGAAACGCCGAACCGGCTCCCCAATACATACAGAAAAGCACTGCTGTTCATCCCTATCCTCTACGTCGTTGCCGTAAGCAGCTACATGATCTACCACCGCGCATGGTTTTCTCCGGACCAGTTTTTCTCCGTCGCCATCGTCGCGGTCATATTTATCGGCGGCAGAACCAAACAGTTTCTCTGGGACTGGATCCCCGTTCTTCTCCTTTTGTTCGGATACGAATACCTTCGCGGCCTGATTCCCCTGCTGTCCAAGAATCCGAACATCTGGCCGATGATCCATGCGGACCAATTCCTTTTCGGATACCTGCCTTCCATCAGGCTCCAGGAGCTGCTGTTCCGGCCTGACCGGCTCCGGTGGTACGATTATCTTTCGGTTATTCTGTACATATCCCATTTCGTCATTCCCATGGTAACGGCATTCGCCTTCTGGATGTATAACCGCAGGGCATTCCGCCATTTCACCACCGGATTTCTGGTTCTTTCCTATCTGGCGTTCGTGACCTATGTCGTCTTCCCTGCGATGCCTCCCTGGATGGCCAGCAACATGGGGTATATCCCGCCGCTTGAAAAAATCATGGATCAGGTCATGGGTTCGTTTGCCCATCCGATATCCATTCCGTCCATATACCGCTTTTTCGGCGCCAACCTGGTTGCCGCCGTTCCATCGCTGCATGCCGCATATCCTCTTCTCATTTTTCTCTTCGTGAGAAAACAGATACGGTGGCTTGGATATCTCATCAGTCCGTATGTCCTGGGAGTCTGGTTTGCAGTCGTGTATCTCGGCGAACATTATGTCATCGACGTCGTCGTCGGAGCGGCATATGCGCTCATTTCCTATTGGATTATCCTCACGATCATCCGCATGCGTGCGCGTGCCGCATACCGGGAATCATTGCAAACAGAATTTCCGAAGAACGTGTAACGTACACGTCACATATAAAGCTGGATACAGAAAAGGAGGTGTCGTATGAAAATCCAAAAAACGGGCATCATCGGACTGGCATGTGTCGGCTGCATCGTTGCCTTCGCGGCAGGCATGAAATTCGACCAATACCAAAACCAGGGCAACCGGGGTGACAGGGTGTTCCAGTCAAGGTTCAATCAGAGTGCATCAAACGGAATGCGCCAGGGCACAAACGGCCGTCCTGTATTGGGGGAAATTATCGGCAAAGACGACAAGTCCGTGACAGTCAAGACCGCAGACGGAGGAAGCAAAATCATCCTGTTTTCCACTAACACGTCCGTGAGCAAAACATCGGACGGGACACGGGATGATCTTGCGGTGGGCACAACGGTGGGAGTGTTCGGGACGGAAAATCCGGACAAAAGCATCACCGCCCAGAATATCCAGATCAATCCGCAATTCCGTATGAGTTCGGGAAGCGCTCAAACACGGGAACCGCGGACGATGAACCGGTGAAATGGGTAAACGGACAATTCCGGTAATCCAAACGCGAAAACGGAGGTCAATAGGGGTGTATCATGCGAGCCGGAAGAATCCCCGTTACCCAGGGATGAATGAGAACGGCGACCGGATGCTCCCGGTGATTACGCCGCTGCCGGAGCCTTTTGGACAGGTACCTGTTCCCGTATCGGCTGTGCTGGTTCTGACGCTGCCTGCTGCTGTTGGAAGAATTCCTCAACGGATTCTTCTCCTCCGGCAGCCTGCAGGGAATCCCATGCTGAATCCGGCCTTCCGAACACGCCACGGGTCGCTACTGCCAAATAGCGCAGTACGCCATCCAATCCTTCATGATTTGCCACACTTCCTCACCTCCTTTTCAATCAATACTATGATTCGATTTGCATCGGTGGGATGCGGACAGTACGACTACTAGTATACACCCTGTATGCAAGAAACCATGTGGTATACTATGGCAAAGGAAAGGAGGTGAATACAGATAATGGAAGAACAACAAAAACGAAAATCCCCGATCCTTGCCATTTGGCGGAAACTGCAAAGCGGTGAAATCCGGTTGGAAGAACGGGTAAAGCGGAAAATCCGGGAACAGTTCCAAAAGGTGAAATCCGGGAAACCGGCACAAGCCGATCAATAGACGCCAACCTCTCCGAACGATTTCTTTTGGCGCTTCCCCACCGCGCTTCAATACCCATTCAGCACCGCGCAGTCAACAGCTCTTCCCGTGGATCGCGGATTGTGTTGGCTGTTTGAATTGACATCCTTGCCCGTGCATGGAACAATAGGAGTAAAGGTTACGATTATGAACAGGAAACCCGATCGCACCATGCTGTATATCGCCGGATCCGTGGTGCTCCTCATTCTGGCCATCGCAGCCACGTCCATCATCAACAGCCGTACGGCAAACGATACGGACATCCGTGCGCGCGCAAGCGTCCAGTCGGGACTGGAATACGAAGCGACGATCAGCACCATCGATTTCGGCAATCGCACACTTACCGTCGATGCCCTCAAGCCGCTGGACAACAACATGGCCCTCGCCGGAACCTGGAGTGTACAGGTTGCATCGGATATTTCCATGGAAGGCCTGTCCGAAGGCGCACGGGTGAAGCTGATCATCGATTCAAAGGAATTTTCCATCCAGAACCGGTCGATGGGAGTGAAAAAAATAGACCCGCTTTGAAGACGACTCCTTATTTGGGCTTCACGGTCGTACTGTTCCCTGCATCCTCCAGGATAAATCCCAGACGCTCGATCTCACCTCTTAACTCGTCCGATTCGGCAAATCGCTTCTCCTGCCGCAGTTGTTGCCGCTTTGCCACGAGCCGCTGCACGTCTTCGGGAACGTGTGCCGGATGCATTACTTGTTCACCGGCTGACGAAAGGTCCAAACCCAGCACCCGGTCAAAATCCATAATAAGCTCGTATTTATCCTCCGAAGGAATATTGGATTTTGCCATGTCCCAGACAACCGCGAGTGCCGCGGGAATGTTGAGGTCCTGCTCAATGGCAGCCGTAAACTGGTGACGATACAGGTCAATCTTCTCCAGCTTTTCGCCGGAAAGGCTTGTTCGG